>NZ_JBSSAB010000029.1:0-45443 GCF_054058195.1 Thermostichus sp. OS-CIW-29 | reverse complement strand
CCCGAAACGGCCCCTCTGAAGGCAGCAACCGCAGCGGGTCGGTGGGCCCAAACAACGCCACCAGCGGCGTCTGCACCGCCACCGCCAAATGCATGGGAGCGCTATCGGCGCACAACAGCAGCGTTGCCCCACCAATCAAGGCCGCCAGCTGCCCCAGCCGGACAGGACGGCTCACCGGCAGCTCCGGCAGTTGCGCCAGAAAGCCCTCCGCCAGCTGCTCATCCTCTGGCCCCACCACCAGCACCAACGGCAGCTCCGGCCGCTGCTCCCGAAAACCCTTGATGACCTTGACCCAGTTGGCAGAGGGATAGATCTTCTGAATTCCCTTCTCCTGCGACAGCTGGCTGGCCCCCGGATGCAACAGCACATAATCTTGGGCGGCATCCCCCAAAAGGCGCTTGCGTTCCTGCTCTGCCCACTCCAGGTCTGCTTTTTTCAGACGAATCTGGGGCAACCCCGCCGGCGCAGCAATGCCAAACCCCTGCACCAGGTCGTGGTACATCTGGGCCGCATACTGGGCCGGCTTCAGGGGCACCGGGTCGGTCAGCCAAGGTCGCCCCGGCCCCGGCGGCGCATAGCCCACCCGCTTGGGAATGCCGGTCAGCCACAACAACAGCTTGACCCCCAAGCTTCGGCCCAGGCTCAGCACCCCGTCATACTGCCGCTCCCGAATGCGCCCCAGCAGGTCGCTGAGATCCCCCAACGACAGCTGTTCTTTGAACGGAAAAGTCAGCACCCGACTCACCGAAGGACAAACCTCGTAGGCAGCCGCCGCCCGCGGCTCCACCAGCACCTCCAGCTCCGCCTCAGGAAAGCGCTGCCGCAAACTGGCCAAGGTGGGAAAAAACAAAATCTGGTCACCAATCCCGCCCGGCACCAAAGCCAAAAGGCGGGGGGCCAAAGGCGCTGTGCCGCCAACTGCTCGAGAAGCCACCTGCATAAAGCATCCTGTAGAAAGCTGTATCCAGCCTAGGGGATCCCCGCTTACTCTATCTCAGATTGGGTGGATAGATTCAGGGCCAGCTCGACCCGCGGAAGACAAACCCCAGAACCCTTCTGGGCCAGAGCGTTGTGTACACAGGCTCTCATCCGCGATGATGGGCTGTGGCCGCCACCTTCTGCAAAGGCAGCACCATGACGGAGGAGCCGATTCCGCTGCTGGATTTGACGGGGCAGTACCGCGCTTTGGCCGGGCTGTTGCAGCCGCAGGTGGAGGCTCTGCTGGCCTCTGGCCAGTACATCGGCGGGGCGGCGGTGCAGCGCTTTGAGGAGCAGTTTGCCCAGTTTTTGGGGGGTGGCTCTTTGGAGGCCGTCGGCTGCAATTCCGGCACCGATGCCCTGGTGCTGGCTTTGCAGGCTTTGGGCATCCAGGCGGGGGATGAGGTGCTCACCAGTGCCTTCAGTTTTTTTGCCTCGGCTGCCGCCATCAGCCGGGTGGGGGCGCGTCCGGTGTTTGTGGATGTGGATCCGTGCACCTTTAACCTGGATCCGCAGCTGCTGGAAAGGAGCATCTCCCCCCGCACCAAGGCGGTGGTGGTGGTGCATTTGTTTGGGCAGGCGGCCAACATGACCCAGATTCTGGCTATTGCCCGGCGGCACGGCTTGGCGGTGGTGGAAGATTGTGCCCAGGCGGTGGGGGCCTGCTGGGGGGGCAGGCCGGTGGGCACGTGGGGAGAGGTGGGCTGCTTCAGCTTTTTTCCCACCAAGAATCTGGGTGCGGCTGGGGATGGGGGGGCGGTGGTGACGCGGGATCCCCAACTGGCCAGGCGGGTGCGGGCTCTCAGGGAGCATGGGCAGACCCGTCCGTACCACCACGAGCATTTGGGTCTCAACAGTCGTTTGGATGCGCTGCAGGCGGTGATTCTCTCGGTGAAGCTGCCCCATCTGCGGGAGTGGAACTGGCGGCGGCAGGGGATTGCGGAGTGTTACCACCGCTTGCTGCAAGGGATCCCGGGCTTGATGTTGCCCCAGGTGGGGGTGGGGGGGAACTCGGTGTGGCACCAGTACACGGTGCGGGTGGTGGGTTCTGAGCCGTTGGATTCGCGGCGGCGGGACGATTTGCAGCAGGGTCTGAAGGAGCGGGGCATTGGCAGTCGGGTTTACTATCCTCTGCCGTTGCCGCTGCAGCCGGTGTACCGAGGGCTGGGCTACAGGCGGGGGGATCTGCCCAATGCCGAGCTATGTGCGGCTCAGGTGTTGTCTTTGCCGTGTTTTCCTGAGTTGACCACCTGTCAACAAGAGCGGGTGGCTGCGGCCATTGCTGAAATCCTCTCAGAAAAAACCTGCCCGTAGCACTGGTTATGGTGATTTCAAATTACACTGAAGCAGCTTGTAGATTCCAGACCTCTTTCTCCTTTGGAGAGGGGCCGGGGATGAAGGAGTGATGAGGGGACTGCGGTGTTGTGGAAACTAAGCCGAAAACTAGTTCCACTACTTCAACAGACGGGAAGCCTGGGGATCTTCTCCTCAGAGCAGGAATCAAGGCGCCAGGTTCGTTTTCTGCGCCGCTTCCGCTTCACCCGTATTGGGGGGCGGTTTGTCGGGATCGCCCTGTTGGTAAGTATTGCTGCTTTCAACACCGGCAACAATCCCCTGTACTTGTTGCTGGGGATGCTGCTCAGCCTCATCCTCATCAGCGGTACCCTCTCTGATATCACCCTCAAAGATCTGGAGGTCAGCCGGCAGTTGCCTAGCCGCATTTTCGCCGGCCAGCCTGTCTTGGTGGGTCTCACGCTGGTCAATCGCAAACGGCGCCTGCCCAGCTTCTCGTTGCAGGTGAGCGAACGCATTGAGGGGCTGAGGCGGGAAGATTGGCCTTCCAGCTATGTTTTGCGGGTGGATCCCGGTGCCAAGGTGGACACTTTTTATCAGCAGACTTTTTCAAGGCGGGGAGCCTGGCAGTTGCAAGGTTTTGAAGTTGCCACCAGCTTCCCATTTGAACTCTTCCGCAAGGCGGTGGCAATTAGGGATCCCCAAACGGTGATCGTGTTTCCGCGGCTCGCCCCGGTTCAAGGATTGGCGCTGTGGGATCAGCTCAGCAGCGGCAACCAATTGCGCCCCCAACCCGGTCGAGAGGGAGACTACCTGAGCTTACGGCCCTACCGCCCCCAGGACGATGTGCGCTCTGTCCATTGGAAGATCTCGGCCAAACGGGATCAACTAATCGTGCGGGAGTTGGAGCGTCCACGAGCCCAGGCCATCACCCTCTGTTTTGAAAACCGCTGGCAGCCCCAGAAAGAGAGGCCCGAGATCCATCGAGACAAGTTGGAGCGAGCTGTAGAGCGCTGTGCCGGGATCCTCTTCTACTTGATGCGAGAAGGTTACCCGGTAGCACTTGTTACGTTACAAGAGCGGACTCCTTTTGGGTCAGACCTGGCCCATCAAGATCACCTGCTGACCGTGTTGGCACGACTTACTTTTGTCGGGGATCCCCAGCTCAGCCCTCCACTGGAAAGAGAACCTGATCCCTCTGTCAAGTTTGACCTCACCCCTCAAGATCGCTGTGTGCTGCTGGCCCATCCCGACCAGGATGGAAAATCTGCCCCGGCCCATCTCATCCACACGGGATCGCTGTTGCAATTTATCCCAATTGAGTGAGCTTCAGGCCCATTTTGATAGCAGGATCCATCTGAGATTGTTTGGAAAGCTTGGCTTGCAGATCCTTGCAAAGCTTTAGGTTGAACTGCTGGAGAAGTGGTGGTTCACTGCTCCAACTTTTGTCGCAATTCTGGAATGGCCCGCCGCATTTGTCGATAGCCCTCCTGAATAATCGGATCTGCTTGATGAAAATCGAAGATCCCATACTGGCTCAGCTTGGGTTGTAAGGGCAAATCCGGCGGATGTTCGGCTAAAACACTGCGGGTAACGATTTGCTCCATCACGTTCAACGTCTTGCCAATAACGTCGAAAATATTGGGACCAGAGGGCTCATCTGGAAACCATTGGCTAATTTTTTCTTGGATCCCTTGTTGTAGGGATTGATAGCGTTTGCGAATGCGGGTGATGAAGTTGGTTTCTTCTTCGATCACTTCTCCTTCAGCATTCAAGCGCTGTCGCCGTTGAAGGGTTTCTTCCACCTCTGTTTCTTCCAGTTGCGACTCCACATCCGCGGGATCCACATGGTTGAGATTGACCGCGATGACAACATCGGCCCCCATCTCCCGCACCACTCGCACCGGCACCGGATTGACAATGCCTCCATCTCCGAGATAGCGCCCTTCGTAGTAAAAGGGTGTAAAGATCCCTGGGATAGAGATGCTGGCCCGCACGGCATCTGCCATTTTGCCCGAACGCAACAGCACCTCCTGGCCTGTGATCAAGTCGGTAGCCACACAGCAAAAGGGGATCCCGGCCTCTTCAATACACAGCTCTTGCAAATGTTCTGTCAGCAGCTCATAAATTTTGTTGCCATCCAGCAGGCCACAGGTGGGAAAGACCACATCAAACAAAGACAGGATCATCTTCCAGTTGAGATCTCGCACAAAGTCTTCCAGCTCATCCAGTTCTCCTGCTGCATAAATGGCTCCCACAAAAGCGCCAATGCTCGTCCCAGCAATGTAGTCAACGGAGATCCCAGCCCGCTCTAGAGCTCGAATCACACCAATATGAGCCCATCCCCTCGCTCCGCCGCTGCCCAGTGCTAATCCCAGTTTTTTGCCCATGATTGCTCCCTCAAAAAGAGACCCAAAAGACCTCAAGAATCCTAAACCTTGCTCCCTCTAACAATTAGGTACCTGCCCTTTCTCGCAGATCGGAAGGCAGATAACTGCGTTCCCCTAAGATTTCCAGAAGGGGGCCATAGCGGTCGAACTTGACCACGCTGACCGAGGCGGCCAAAACCTCAATGCGATCCCGGTAGCGACCCAGGTCGATGCCCAGCAGGCTGCAGAGAATAACCCGAATGGTGGCCTTGTGGGAGACGATCAAGACGTGGCCGCCTGTCCATTTTTCCTGGATCTCGGCCACAACCGGCATGGCCCGATTGGCAATTTGCACGGCGGTTTCGCCCCCCGGAGGGGCGTTCCAGGCCGGCTCGGTCATCCAGCGCCAATAGGCTTCTGGGTAGGCTTCTTGCGCCTCAGCGTGGGTTTTGCCCTCCCACTCGCCGTAGTGAATTTCTCTTAGGCCCTCTCGAATCTGCATCTCCAAGCCAACTTTCTCGGCCAGGGGGCTTAGGGTAGCCAAGGCGCGCCGCATTGGGCTGACGTAGAGAGCTTGCCAAGGGATCCCAGCATAGGCTGCGGCAAAGGCTTCTGCCATTTGTTTGCCTTCGGGGGTGAGGTCGGGATCGAGAGCGCCGCAAAAGCTGCCGGAACGGCTGTAGGGAGTTTCTCCGTGTCTAAGGAGGTAAAGTCTCAGGCTCATGGGAAATATGCTTATGGGAGCGAACTTTGCCACTCTAGCTGCCCAACTTTAAGCTCTCCTTATCCCCCCTCGGGGCGGTGGTTGGTGGTGGGGATGTAGATGCGGCTGCCCGCCCACTGCAATTTTTCCCGCAGAGTGCGAAAGTAGGAGAGATCTTTTTCCAGGATCATCAGCTTGGCCGGTGTAGGCGCTTGCTGAATGTGAACCCACTGGCCGGGATTCACCGACTGAGCCAACACGCCATCTGTCCACAGGCGGGTTAACCCTTCGGGATCCGCAAGGGGCCAAATGTCCACCCTGGCTGTGCCGCTGATGACAATAGGACGGCTGGACAAACTCAGGGGACAAATAGGGGTGATGATGATGGCGTCGAGGGTGGGCTCGAGGATGGGGCCATTGGCTGCCAGAGTGTAAGAGGTGGATCCCGTCGGTGTGGCCACCAGCACGCCATCCCCGTGGTACTGATCCAAAATCTCTCCGTTGACCTCGATCTCCATGATCGCGGCGGGCAGCCGCTCTCGGTTGATCGGCTTCAGGCAGATCTCATTGAGGGCATAGTAGACTTCGCTAACCGGGCGGCCCTGGGGTTTTCCCTCTCCACGGGCGGCCAAGGGATCCCCTTGCCCCAACTGCGGCTGTTCCCAAATCTGGGCTTGCAACATCATGCGGGCTTGCAAGAAAAAATCCCCTGCCTGAATGCGATCCCAGGGATCCTGTTGCAGCACCCGCTCCGACTGGGCCAAAAACCCCAGCCTACCCCCCACTTTGATTGGCAAAATCGGGATCCCATAGGAGGCTAGGTATCGTGCCGCCGCCAACACCGAGCCATCTCCCCCCAGCACCACCGCCAGATCGATGGGATCCGAGGTGGCCTCTAGAAAGACAGGGTAGGGGTTGTGGTGCAAGCCGGTGGGAGCCGTTAACACCGTAACGCCGCGCCGGCGCAACTGCTCCGCACACCTCTGGCAGGCGGCTTTGCTCTCCCGATCCCCCTCTTTGTAGGCAATCACCACCAAGCCCAAGTCCATGGTCAACCTCATCAAGGGATCCCTGTCGATTGTCCCCTTCTTCAGACTGGGGATTGCTCAGGATAATCCAGACTATCCCCCCCAAAGTTAACCAGAAAATGTTCTCTTGGACGGTGAAACCGATCACCGCAGCTCTCCCTTGAGCGTCACTGCCCCCGCCAGAGCTTTCTTCTACAACTTTTAAGTAACAGTTAAGTAAATGTAAACTACCCGACCCTGACTGCTTCGCAGCACAGGGCGGGCTTAAGGCCTCCGGCCCGCTGGCGCGAACGGTAGCCCTGCAGTTGGCAAGCCAACCACGAGCCTCTAGGCTGGTTTACGGCAGCCCCCAAAAGCGCAATCACATTCGCACCATTCAAGTCCGCATCCCCTTCCCATCCACAGTGTCCACACTTAAACTGCTTCCCACTGCGGTAGGATTGCGCAGGGTCGGGATGAATGTGCAAACACCGGTGGCAGGTCTGCGACGTGTAGGCAGGCGGAACAAGAATCAAAGCAACCCCTGCACGCAGAGCCTTGTACTCCAAAAATTGACGGAGTTGATAAAACGCCCAACTGTTGGCCCTGCGCCGTTCGGCTTTGCTGCGTGGCTGTTGATTGACTCTTTTCCGAATCCCTGTCAAGTCTTCCAGAGCAAGAGCGCTGTTTGTCGCCTTTGCCCTAGAGACAATAGCTTTGGAGATGCGATGATTGACCCACGCCTGAAAGCGCCTCTCCTTGCCAGACAGCCGTTGCAACAGTTGACGGCATCTGCGCCGCGAACTGCGTGTGCCCTTACTGGCTTTG
This sequence comes from Thermostichus sp. OS-CIW-29, assembly GCF_054058195.1. Taxonomy (NCBI): domain Bacteria; kingdom Bacillati; phylum Cyanobacteriota; class Cyanophyceae; order Thermostichales; family Thermostichaceae; genus Thermostichus; species Thermostichus sp. OS-CIW-29. The sequence goes on along the minus strand of NZ_JBSSAB010000029.1, from coordinate 38,265 downwards.
CGTTGAAGTACCGCCCTCAGCTTGGAGTAGTGGTCTCGGATTCGGTTCAACTGCTGTCCATTCCAGTTGTCCCCCTCTGACGTATGGGCAATATCCGTCCTTCCCAAATCCACGCCCAGCACTCTATCCGTGCCTTGCGGTGGGGATGGCTCCGCTTCCACACAGATTTGAATGAAGTAGGAACCGTCTTTGCGCTTGACCAGAGTGGCAGATTTGGGATTGGAGCCCGCCAACTGTTCTCTCTGGTAACGGCCAATCGCCAGCTCAAAGCGTTCTCGGCCTTCCACCGTGGTCAGCGACACCGTCCAGTCTTTCTCGCGGAACGAAAAGATACGAGCGTCGTAGGTAGCGAAGCCCCCTTTGAACGCTTTGACGGGGCGGTTTTTCTGTCGGGCAACTTTACGGGCGCCGACCAGCCGTCTGCAGACCTGCTGGGCCAAGTTACTGGACAAGCCGAACCGAGCACGGATTTCGCGGTAGCACAGAGACTGGAGCTTAACGGCGTTGGCGACTTTCTCGGGTGTGTTCTGGTTGACCCAGTTCAACGCCTGCACAAAGGCATCCATTGTCGCATCCAACTTTGCAGCTTGCGACTGGGACACCTTGAGCTTGCAGGAGACGGTCAGGACTTGGGTCATGGTTCTATCATAACTTCCGCATTCCTCCCGACCCTCGTCCTACGGACAGAGGGCGGGGCTCCTGCGATTTCTAGCTGAGAAGTCACCTTGAAGAATCAACTGAAAACCCCGCCATTTCCAACAGATGGCCCCAATCCGGATCCCTGAGTTCAGCCGCGACCTAGGCTGATGCAGACCTCAGCAATTCGGTTTATGGTATGGACATTCCCCCTGCAATTCCTCTTCTCCAAGCTGCAAACCCATGACCGCAGATCTCACCAACCGCATTTTGGGCAACCGCTACCAGCTGATTCAAGAAATTGGTAGCGGTGGTATGGGATCCGTCTTCCGCGCCTTAGACTTACACAACAACGGCCAAGAGGTAGCTGTCAAGATCTTATATGCCCCCATGCTGCTGAGCCGGGGCGACTTCCAGACAGACTTGCGCCGTCGCTTTGCCGAAGAGATCCGCGTTAGCACCCTTCTGGGGCAGCATCCTCGCATCGTCAAGGTTTTGGATCACGGCCAAGAGGGGGAGCAGGCCTACTTGGTGATGGAGTACCTCAAGGGGCAGGATCTGGGCAAGCTGATCCGAGAAAAAGGGGCTTTGCCGGTTCGACAAGCCGTTCGACTAGCCTTGCAGGCCTGTGAGGGGCTGCACTTTGCCCACACGTTTCAGGCCAAGGTAGAGGGTCGCGAGATTCGAGGCGTTATCCATCGCGACATCAAACCCAGCAACCTCTTCATCGAGCAAGTTTTTCAAAATGGCAAGCTTATCCCCCAACTGAAAATCCTCGACTTTGGCGTGGCCAAAACCCTGGCGGATCACACCCTCAGCCTGGGCACCCAAAAAGGGGGAGGATTTATCGGCACAGCTCGCTACGCCTCTCCCGAACAGATACGGGGCAAAGCCTTGGATGCCCGCTCGGATATCTACTCCTTTGGGGTAGTGCTCTACGAGATGCTGACGGGATCCATGCCCTTTCAGCTGGAAACCGACTCCCTGCACAGCTGGATCCACGCCCATTGCTACGAAAGCCCAATCGAGATCAACCCGAAGGCAGCTCCCCAGCCGATCCCACCCCCTTTAGCAGCGGTGGTGATGGATTGCCTGAAAAAAAACCCAGACGAACGACCGCAAACGATGCGGGAGCTGGGGGAACGACTGCTGCAAGCCTATGACCTGACGGCAACCACCCAACTCTCTAGTGGCCAAGCCAGCACTGTGATCCTGCCCACCGGCAGCGCTAAGGCTCAACGGGATGCTCCACCCTCTTCTGACCCCAAGCCACCAATCCAAACCACCCGCAATACAGGATCAGCTTCTGGAGCCTTTGAAGATATCCGCGATGAGGATCTGGATCTCATCGAAGATGAGCCGGTCTCTCCCCCCTCCCCAGGTGCAGGGATCCCCTATTACATCACCGAGCGGGAACCCTCCTCAGCAGAAGCTTCGCCGGAAACACCGGATCCCTCCCCCCAAAGTGAGGATGAAACTCCCAAAACGCCCTCCACAGTGATCCCAGCCAGCAACGCTCTCCCGACCGTTCAGGATCCCCCCGTCGCTCGCCCTGCCACGCCGGCACGAACCGATACTCCCCGCACTCGCCCTCTGCGGCAAGCTGCCCCCCAAACGGTTCTGCAACCTTCCGACAGCAACCTGAAGTGGGTTTTGGCCGGGGGATCCCTGGGCGTTATGGCTTTGCTGGCCGCCTTTTTGCTGTGGCCACGTCCAGCGGTTCGCGATACCCAGGAACAGCCGGATCGCACCCCAACTCCCGAACCCAAGGTAGAGCCCATACGCATAGAGCCTATACCCGTAAAACCAATCCTAGGGATCCCAACTCCCGGTTCTACGCCTACCCCTACGCCCGAAGCAACCCCCACGCCTACCCCTGAGGTAACTCCAGCGCCGACACCCACCCCGACTCCAGCACCAACACCCACTCCGGTGCCAACGCCCACCCCGACTCCAGCGCCAACACCCACTCCGACACCGACGCCCACCCCGACTCCAGCACCAACACCCACTCCGGTGCCAACGCCCACCCCGACTCCAGCACCAACACCCACTCCGACACCGACGCTTACCCCTATCCCTCGATTCACCCCGCTTGTCCCTCGTACTCCTACCCCCACCCCGCCTCCACCTCCTACTCCCACTGCCACACCTGCCCCAGCAACGCCAACACCTGCGGCAGAGCTGGCCCTCAGCGGCGAGTGGCTTTACGAGGGAGGATCTTTTATCTGGCAGGGATCCCTGTGCAAGGTCAATGTTGCGGCTGGCGTCCAGGAAACCGTCTCCATTCGTCAGGAGGGCAACCAGATCAGCGTTTCCTCCCCCAGCTTTTCTGAGCGCAGTGGCCAGCTCATCGGCAACCAACTTTCCGTTAGCGGCAGGATAGGGGGTAGCGGTACCCCAACCGTTGCTTGGAGTGGCACGGTCAGCCCTGACGGGCGCGTGATTCGCGGCAGAGCCACCTGTGGCAGCGCTGACTTTGCCATCAAGCTCACCCGCCAGAGCTAGAGGCCGACACCCCCCCCTCGGTCTCCGCCACCGCCGTTTTCCCTGTCGTCAGGCTTCTGCTGGATGGGAGGGGGAGGAGGAGGCGCGGCAGAGGTTTCCCTCACCACCTCGAGGGTATAGGGACCTCGGCCTGGGCTACCCGGAGCAACGCTGCGGGAATTCTGGGCCCAGTAGCTTTGCACCAGCACTGAGTAACAGCGGTCTAGCCGTACTGGGATCGTCAGCTCGGAGGTGGTGAAATCACCAGGCTTTGCGTCATCGTTGATGAAGAAGAATTCCGGATCAGTCTCCCTGTTGACATCAAGACCAAAGATGACCAGCACAGGGTCGAAGACTGGACTAGTTAGGCGGATAGTAACTCCTGTAACATTGGCTGCAGAAGGAAAGTAAAGGAATCCATCGACATAAAAGGTAAACGTGCCAGGGGGAGGTGGAACTTCCCGGGCATTTATGACATTGTCCCTCTCATCGAAGTAGATCTCCAAGTCGCTATTTGGCCCCAAGGTTCCACTGCGCCTATCCCCCTGTCGGCGCAGACCAATCGATGCAAAAAGGCCTGGACTGAAGGCTTGTTCGCAGACGTTCACCAGAGGCGGTATTGTACTCCCTCCACTTCCTCCACAGCCTGCCAAAACCGCAGCTGAGGCCAAAAGGCCCAAGAAAACCCTCTGCAGGGATCCCTGCGGAGCTCTAGAAGCATTCGATGCTGGCCCTGGCATAAGCACTCCTCCGGACACCGGATGTCAATGTTCCTCTAGATTACGATGCTCTGAGCAATTCTCAGCAAAATGCAGATCACTGACAGGATTTTCCCACGTTTAGGCTTGCACCGGCCTGGGGGGGCTGTTCCGCTGTTGACCTCGAGAAGGGAGCTTCAAGGGCGTAGTGGGGCCGTTGAGCCAATTTTGTCCTCAGGAAGGGATCCAGAGCAAAACCCTTTTTCGCAGTGGGCTAACCACTACTGGCGTCGGGCTTCCTGGTGAGGAAGAAATGGGCCAGGGCTGCCACACATTCTCGATCTTCAAAGAGTAGGTCGCGTCGCTGCCGAACCTCTTCAGTCATATGGTGGCGAAACTCAGGATCGGATCCCAGTTTTACGGCCAAATCCTCGTAGCTTTTCAGATCCGAGGCAATTAAACTGTCCAGCCCCATTCTTTTGAGAATGGCATAGGTATGCCGGCCCCGCATCAGCTTTCCAGGGCAAGTGATTACAGGTAACCCAATCGCAACGGCTTCTAGGGTGGTGATCCCACCTGACCAGCCGTAGGAATCCAACATGAGATCCGCACAGCGGTTGAGATCCAAGTAGTCTTGATGGTCTAATCCAGGCAGAACCAGACAGTGGTCTTCTGCATTGAGACCGTACAGGGAAAAAGCCCGGGTGAGCCGTTGCTGAAATTGTCGAGCAATGGCAGCATTGGGCAGAGCCAAGAAGACAAACTGAGCGTTGGGCACTCGCTTAGCAATAGCGGCAAAAAGATAGTCATATTGGGGCAGATATTTACCCAAGTATTGACAAGCTAGGTAAACCACTGCGTTTCTGCGCAGGCCGAAATCCTCTCGATAGCGCTTTTGCTGAGGCAAAACCGGCTTTTCGAAGCAAGTGCCCAAATGAGGTAAACGAATCAGGGTTTCACTATAATGTTCTTGAGCATCCTCTGGCTCCATTAAATCGCTGGAGAGGAAATAGTCAATCGTAGAAAGTCCAGAAGTTATAGGATGAGCCCAAGTGGAGCACTGTATCGGTGCCAGTCGCAGGGAAGCCAGTTGCAGAATAAGAGGTGAAAGACCAATCTCCAAATACACCAAAATATCTAGCTGATCCTGCAGGATTTGTCGGGCTGCATCCTCAAGTCCGGTGGGAATGTGTCGAAACACATCGGCATATTGACGATACCGGTCTGTCATGAAATCGGTTCTGGGATCCAAGTGATAGGCGAAGACTTGAAACTTTCGCTCCGAGTTAGCCTGTCCATCAATCCAATTAGCATTTAGGTACTTAACCCAACCCAGAGATAAGCGGCTGTAAGAGCAAGCTCGCATGGAAGCTGAGGCAAACCCAACTCGGAGGGGATCCCCTGGTTGGGATTGGCAAGGAAGATATCTCCAATCGGGATAACAGGCGTTGACTATGCGTTGAACAAACTGGGCATATTTTTTCTGTAAATCCAGGTCGTTGTAGCCTTGGTACTGTAGGTAGTGATTGGTTCCCAGTCCTGATGCCCACAGCGCTGTGCGACGTTGCTCCTCTGTTTCTAGGGGAGTTTCCTCAATAAGACAATCCAGATGCTCGATAAAGCGAGCACGAAAGGAGTTGAGTTCTTCCTCGCTCCGATAGACTGCTGGCAGATACAGATGATAAAACCAACGAGCCTGTTCTAACTGGGGATCCAAAGCCAATGCTTTCTCCAGGTGATCCAAGGCAACAGCGTGTTCTCCTTGATCTCGACAGGCGATGGCCAGATTCAGATGCACCTCTTCCAAAGGGATCCCTGCTGCTCGATCCGAGTTTACCAACAGGGAATTGAGCAGGGGGATCGCCTCTTCGCAGCGACGTAAGTTAACGAGGATCTTGCCAGCTTGAAAGGCGGAAAGAGTGGCATCGGGATTGAGGTTTAAGCTCTGCCGGTAGCAGGATAAGGCTTTCTCCCATTGGCCCGAAGACTCGTAGACCACGCCTAAGTTGTGATGATAAAGAGCTACGCAAGGATTTAACTCAATAGCCTCGGCAATTAGCGCAGCTGCCCATTCCAAATCCCCCTTGGTCTGGGCCACCGTTCCCAGCAGGTGCAAAGCGTCGGCTTGCTCAGGAAACTCCGCCAAGATCTCGGAGTAAATGGCTTCTGCTTGTCGCAAATCTCCTGCTTGCTGGGCTTGGATCCCGGCTAGAAGTTTGTTTGTAAGTATCCAGTCTGACATCTACTACAAGATGGCTAGAAATTCTCCTGACTTGTCTGCCCAGTATAGTTTTTTCCAGTTATAGTCAGTTCAGTTGGGGATAAGATGACTTTACAGGCAAGATAACATGCAGGTAGACCTAAAGAGGAAGCTTAGATCTGAGAGAGAGTCGTATTTGTTCCGCTCCGTGGCTCATTTTTTTACTTTGTTCAGCTACTTTACCTAAACGTAAGCTCTGCTCAGGTAACAGAGACAGCCGTAGTTACCTTGAGAAATCTCCCCCTGCCAGAGGAGATGGGATTGATCCAGCATCTGGTCAATCTGCTTGCGGTCTTGCTCAGAAGTAAACTCCACGTAAATCACCTTGATGTCTTTGAGCTGCTCTTGCAAGCTGGTCAACACCTCCACCTCGTTCCCACCTGTAGCTACCCTGAGCACATCGATAGACTCCAAACCCAGCTCCCTCAGAGCTGTCCTTGCCCCCCGGAGAGGGAGCACCTGCTCTACTCCCCACTCTGTCTCGATGTCTTCTGGCCAGAGGCGACGAGTCCTGCAGCTATCCTGCCCTGCCAAGCCCACTGAGTGCACAAAGCAGTTGCCCAAACCAAGAGCATTCTGCTGCAGCAGGTGCAAAGCCAAGGGATCCACCTCAAAACAATGAATGGCCGCCTCAGGGCAGAAACCCCGAAAACAAACGCTACCAAGGCCTACCCCAGCTCCGATGTCGATAACCATCTGCACCTGACTAGACAGAAACACAGGAAAGTTAAGATACGTCCTCTCGTAAAAAACGGTGTCTGGGTAGAGCCTTACCGAAAACCTGAGTTTGCCAAAGTCAAAGCTAGTCAACACTGCTTCCATTAACTTACTGGCATTGGCCAAAAGAAGTTGGTGGTCCTCTGCCAAGACAAAAGCAAAGTTAGCCCTCACAGGCCGCCCCAGCCGCTGCAAGTCCTCAGCTGTGCACACCACCGCATCAAAGCTGGGCCAACTGCTCGGCTCCCCCCTCACCTCATGAACTCGCTCGGGCACTCCCTTCTGCTGCAGCAGACCACAGGGATCCCCAAACCCCTCTTCCACGTACAGCTCCAGCCGCGGCAAGTCCAGCAAGTCCGCGGCTATCACCCCAGGACAGCCTCGGCCAACAAATACCCTCAGTCGCTCCTGCACGCGATGCAGCTCTTGAATGGGCTCGTAGATTCCTAGTCGTGTGTCTATCCAGGCAGAGCTGGCCGTGCTGACAAAGTAGCGAACATCGGAGCAAGGGGAGTAGCGAAAAGGCTCCGGCAGCTCTCCCCCAAACACCCAGTCCAGCAGGTTCTGAATGCGGTGGCGGGGATGCCAGTGTTGGTCGAAAGTGTGATAAGCGCGGCGGGCAATTTGAATGGCCTCCTGGGGATGGTCTAGGTAGTAGCGGATTTTCTCCAGGAGTTGGGCTTCGGAGTTGTAGGTGTCGCAGTAGGTGCCGGGCGCCAAAAGTTCGTCCAATCCTGAGGCGAAGGAGAGCTGGTCGGTGAGCAGAAAGCCCCCCACGGAAATCACTTCCAAGTTCCTTAAGTTCAGATCCCCATTTTGGCTGCAGTTAAAGGAAATCAGAGAATGGGCAAACCATTTGGCTGCCTCTTGGCGGTTGGCTGTTTTGATGAGGATGGGCAAATCTGCATTCTTTATGGCTTGAACCAGCCGGCAACGCCTGGGATGGCGGGATCCCTGTTGGCCGATAAAGACCACTTGATTTTCTCTATCTTCCACCCAATCGTGGGTAACAGTGCGCATGGAGATAAGAGGCAACCAGGCAAGATTCTCAGCGCCTGCTGCGGCAAACCAGTGCAAATGCTGGAAGTTATAGGCAGTAGCGACGTAATCAAAGCCTTCAGTAGCCCAGTAGGCCAAGAGATGGTTGATGGGAAGTTTCCAGTGGTGGGTGTCTCCAGCTAGCAAGAGTGTGGGGCATTTAAACTTCCTTGTATTTAGGGGATTACTCTAGTCAAAGCTGGAAGTCCAAACAATAACTAGGTCAAACTCCTTATTTGTAATTTGCTCAGACTGCTGCACAAAGTCATAGAGGTCATAGTCTCCCTCTGGGCACTCCACCAATTCCTTAGAGAGATTGACAAAGTTTAGTCCAAAGCCCTTGGCTCTCCTCTTGGGGCAAAGACTGACCTGCCGATCTGAAAGCTGCGGGGGCGGGATATAGTCTGGCGGAGTTGGCCAATTGAGGAGAATTCGCGGAGCATTGGCCTTGATGTCTTGCATTTCTCGACTCCCCAAGTTGAGCGGCAGGTTCTTCTAGCTCCTACAGGCTACTAGGATTGGACACAACAACAAGGGATCTCTGTTGCCCTGGAAAACGATAAGCCGAGCATAGGTTATAAGCAACCCCATGGATCCCTGTCTGCAAGAGCCGAATCCAGTTTACCTGCCTGGATGGCCCCTACCCAAGACGAGCTCTCCTACGACAATGGCATACCCATGGAAAGCTGGCGGCACACGTGCCAGATGGACTTGCTCATCTCCACCACCCATGCCGAGCGAGGTTTTGAGGCTGTACCCAGCGAAGTGGGAGGGTAGGAGGCCACCTGGATTCTGTGGGCCACTGCCGCTGGGGAACTGATGCCTGCCAAGGCTGAACTGGAGCAGCAAAGGGCTGAGCGCCTGGCCTAAAAGTTGTGAGAACTGGGGGTGGATCCGGGTACATTAAGCTAGAGCAGACGTCAGGGATCCCTCTCCATGCAGCGCCAAGACCTCGCACAGGATCTTGCCTTAGAACTGGAGCAAACCCAGAGTCTCACCCAGCTATTGGACTGGGCCTTAGCTCGTCTCCCTGCCCAACAGATCTTCTGCCAGATTGGCTGGGAAGAGTCCGCAGCTATTCTGCAGGCAATGCTTCGCTATACTGAAAAGCTGGCGGTGATTCTGCGGGATCCTCTGCAGAACTCATCCGAAAAGCCAATTAGCACGGAAGATATCCAAACTCAAATTTCTCAATTGGGATTAGAAGAACGGGTTCTACTTTTGGAAGGTTCTGTTCCTGCCCTTCTAGCAGATCTATGGCACTGGTTCCCAGAGACCCAGATTGGCGTTTGCTTCCAGACTGAGCTCACCGATTATCGCACCCATCTACTTCGATCGTTGCTACTGCGGAATTACTTGGCTGACTTAGCCCTATACTTAGTTAACCATTGCCGCTACGGAGCCATAGCCCAAGCCAACCTAGATTTGATGGGGGTGGATCCCAGTTTTCACCTGCAGAAGATTTTGCCCAATCTAGGCCAAGGGATCCATCTCCTCACTTGGGATCCCCAGCACAAAGGGTTAACCGAGCAGGATCTCGCTCACATCCAAGCAATTGGCCCTGGATCACTGCTGGCAGCTAACCCGGTATTCCTGACTTTTACCCAGCCGGATCCCTCAGAACCCAACCGGTTTTACCCCTGTAAATACATCAAGCTGGATAACTTCCTGCCTCAAGAGCTCAACCAAGCCATTCTCCAACATGCCATTACCCACCAAGACAAGTTTATCCCTTCCAAGAGCTACAGCAAGAGCAACACCGAGGCAGAGTCACTAAAATTTCGCCGCTCCCTGAGGCTGGACTTCGCTTACTTTCAGGAGCATGGATCCCTGCTGCGAGAAAAAATTGCGGCTGTTGCTCCCCAAATCTTCGCCGAGCTAGGCATTGAGAACTTTGACATTCAAATCTTTGAGATGGAGATGATTGCCAGCCATGATGGCTGCTTCTTTACCGCCCACACCGATAACTCCTACCCACAAACTGCCTTCCGCCAGGTGAGCTGCGTATATTACTTCCACAAAGAGCCAAAGCCTTATCGAGGAGGTGAGCTGCGCATCTACGATACCCAAAGGCAAAAACCTCATCCACCAATCCTGCACGGGGCATACGATGAGGTAACTCCTACAAATAACAGCATCGTCTTCTTCTCCAGCAGTTGCCTACATGAGATCCTGCCGGTATTTAGCCCTAGCCAAGCCTTTGCCGATAGCCGCTTCACTATCAATACTTGGCTAGGAGCCAAGCAATTCACCTAAAGGCTTGCAGCTCCACCATGGCCAGAGTTTGTATTGTAACCACTGTTCGAGATCCAGGCCTATGCCTAGAGTCATTTATTCGCTATCACCTTGCTATTGGGATCGACCATATTTACGTCTTCTTTGACGATCCAGAGGATCCTGCTGTACAGATAGCGCTTAAGTTTTCCAATGTAACAGCTATTCCCAACGACGAAGCTCTACAAGTTCAACAAGCGTTATGGAATGTTCTCTATCCCACATGTGAGCCCCACATCGGCTATGAAGTTATGGCTCGCCAGATCCTTAACGTAGAAACTGCTATACAGCTTGCTCTAGAGCAGGAAATGGACTGGATTCTTCATATTGATGGAGATGAGCTTTTTTATCCTGGCCAGATGTCAGCTTCAGATTATTTTGATCAATTAAGCAGTAACATATCCCAAGTTAGGTTTCTAAACTACGAGGCAGCTCCCGAAGTATTTGACATCGGCGACTACTTTCACGAGGTCACGTTATTTAAGAAGAATCCTGCTACCTTGAACCCTGAATTCTACACTCAGTTTCGAAGTATCTCTGGTAAGAGCCAATACTTTCTAGCTTACCAAAATGGAAAATCGGCAGCTCGGCTCCATCCTGATCTTTTGCCCAATGGCGTACACGGCTTTGATGTTCCTGAAAATTATACCTTGGTAGCATCTTTACCTTGCGTTTTGCACTACTTGAACTGCGGATTTCAGAACTACTACAAGAAATACGCCCAACTAGGAAAATTTCCTGATTACTGGTGGGGCTCAAAATCTACACCTATCTGCTTCCCTTTTCACTTGGCCTCACGGGATGCCTACTGCTCAGGAGATATGGCTTGCATGGCAACCCTCTATCAAGAGTTCGTACTTTATGACAATCCTGCAATCAACCAGAGCCTCATCGAAAAGGGTATTCTTACTCGCATCTCCTACCCATCACAGTTACTGTCCTCGCTCTAGTTCACTGGTTTAGCCTAGAGCCCTTGCCTACTCTTGAGGGAGACTGGAGCAACTGAAATAAAAAAGCTCCCCACAGGGAGCCACGGAGTACATAAAGTAGAGATAGAAACTAGTCAAAGACGTTGCAGCTCTTACCAACAAAGGTAGCCGCAGTAGCCACAACTGTCTCCTGTGATCCCAGCCCAATGCTGCATTGAATTCTGGTGCCAGAAGCGTTGATGTACTTATCGTTCTTTGCTGTGGTGTCCCAGCGCATTCCCTGAGGCGAAACAGAAGAAATATCGGTGGCCACTGGTAGCGTGTAGTTGGGAGCGCTCCACGGGTCATTCATGTATTTATCCTGCTTACTGCCGCAGTAGTCTGTGGGGCAGCCGTACTGAATCCTAGTGTAGTGATTAGGATACTGGGAGAAGTCCAGCCGATAGACTTCAGAAGCACGACCTACCGCAGTAAGAGCTGCCTGGGCTTCAGCCGTGCGGGAGCGGCGCACTTGGTTCAAGAACTGCGGGATCGCCACCGCCGACAAAATGCCGACGATCACAATTACCACCAGCAGTTCGATCAGGGTGAAGCCCTTGGCTTTGGAGAGAATTTGCTGAGCCAGCTTGGCCCGAAACAGAGACTGACGAGACTTTGCGCTCATGAGTACCAGATCCTTTAGCAAACTAGAGAGTTAACTGTGCAGCTCACCTGCTAGTGCTAACTTACCCCGCTCAAGGGCGATTCATAACAGCCTGCTCCCTGGCGCAATTGCGGATTTTTGCCAGATGAGCCTGACACAGGTCAGTGGTTTAGCTGAGCCGGCCTCAGCATGGCAGATTAAGACTAGCACTCTTCCTTCAACCTATGAACCCTACGCTGCAAGCCCGGATCCTAGAAGCCAAGCAACTGCTTCAGCAGTCTCCCGATGCTTTTGTGGAGTGGTTGGTGGCTTTTTACCGAGAGCAAGGCGCAAAGGATTGGCAGGAGTTCCTGTGGGGTTTCTTTGACCTCTCCCCATCTTCATTGGCCAATGAGCCAGCCTTCCCCTCTGAGCCAGAGGCAATTACCCTATCGGCGCTGGAGCAGGCCTTGGCTGCTGGCCAGCTGAGCCTTGCTTACCAGCTCTACACGCCTCTGGTGAGAACAGGGATCCTGTCTCAGGAGAAAGTCTTGGATTTGTTACTATCCCTCGCAGGCCGTCTAGAAAATAGCCCAACGCAGGATCCACAGCAGCGTCTTCAGGCTTGTCTAAAGCTGCGGGAGATGGCCTTTGAGCTGGATCCAAGCCGGCGGGACAACACCCAAGTTTTGCTGATGCGGACCCTGCAAGCTCAGGATGAGCTGGCAGTTGGCTTTTATGGGCAAGCCTTGCTGGATGGCCTAGGAGGCGAGGGCAGCCTGGACATTACTCAGGAGCCGCTCCTCACTGAATTGCTCGCGCGGCTATGGGATGACGGCTACCTGAGCTTGTTTTTTGAGGTGGCCACAGCTTTACAAGCTCGTCTTTTGGAGGACCAGAAATCCGGATTTGCTGCTTTGCTAGCCCAGCTGGCTCATGCTGTGGATCCCGAGCAGGCGAAGCGCTATGAAGGTTTGTGGACGATAGAGGACTTAATCGGTGACTTTTTTCAGAGGGCAGCCCGCGCCTTCTTCCAGAACTCTACCAGTGATGGCTATTCCATTTTAGGAGAAGCTCTCATCACGGCGGCCGAGAGCTCACAGGTGCAAGAGAACTTTACTCTTCGTCTATCCCTTCTATCAGAATCGATGGAAAAGTTGATCCATGCTGCCCAGCCAGAACGGATAAACCTTGTTATTCAAAAAATTATAGACTTGATTTTGTCAAGGGAAACTAACTTAGAGTCCTTAAAAATTGATGACGAAAATCTACTTGAGAGCTTAACAATTTCCAAATCCATTATATTTCGAGTTTGCTTTTGTTGGAGTTATCTAACTGACGATCGCTCTCTGATTCGTCATTACCAACAAATTGGTGGTAGAATCTTTAACGACTGCCTAAGCTTAATGGCTTCTCAGCGAGACTTTCTTTGGTCGGAATATTGGCAGAAGAATCAGCAAGACTACTGCGGATCTGGCAGAACTAAGCGAAAGCTGAGGGTAGGCTTTCTGGGTAACTGCTTTCATCGGCACTCGGTTGGCTTTCTCAGTGAGGCTACTCTCAGGAACCTATCTCGCGATCTTCTGGACGTTGTCTACTACTACTACCAGGGGTGGAAAAATGAAGATATGGCCAGTCATGACAATATGTATCAAAAGTTTCGCTCTCACGAAAATCTCCATTTTCGCTTTTTTCCAGGAGAAACCAATCCGCCTCAGGTAGCTGCTCAAGCACGCGAGGATCGCATCGATATCATGGTTTTTATGGACTCCCTTACCAGTCACGATGCCAACATCGTAGCAGCTTTGCGGGCCGCTCCTATCCAAATTGGTTGGCTTGGCGGAGATGCTGTCGGTTTGCCAGAATTTGATTACTTTTTCGCCGATCCCTATGTCCTTCCTGAAGATGCGCAGGCCGATTACCATGAAAAAATTATCCGCTTGCCTAGCTACTGTGCTGTGGACTATCTGGACGTCCTGCCCGCTGATAAGATAGATTTCAGAGCTAAGCTGAGAATCGATCCGCAAGATATTGTTCTTCTAACTGCGGCCAGTGCCTACAAGCGCACCCCCGAATGTATTGATGCTCACCTGCAGATTCTAAAAGTCGTACCTAACGGTATCCTAATTGTCAAAGGCTCAGGGGAAATTGCCACAGTTATCAGGCGCTATCAGGAAAGAGCCAAAGAATTAGATGTTTTGGATCGCGTCCGATTTCTAGCCAAAACCAGCACTGTAGAAGAGCATCGCGGCCAACTGGCTTTGGTGGATCTGGTCTTAGATACCTTTCCCTACACAGGCGCAACCCACACTATGGAAGCCCTCTACATGGGCGTGCCAGTTCTCACCTTGGTAGGTCGCCATTACTATGGCCGAATGAGCTATAGCTTGCTGAAAAATGTAGGCCTTGAAGATTGCATCACTTGGTCGGTGGAAGAGTTTATCCAACGCGGGATCCAACTAGGCAATGATCCGGAGTGGATTAATCGGATCAAAAGGCAAATCAAGGATTCTCGCCGTTGGTCGGTGATTTGGGATCCAAGAGAACATGCCCGCAGCATGGAAGCTGCTTTCTTCCACATCCTGGAAGGTAAATCCCACGAAACTTATACGTTTCACCCCAACGACTTGTACTCAACTCCAGATGAATGGAACCAAGCTGGGATCGAGCTCATTCGATCCCTAAGTGCTGATGCTTCAGTCTCAACACGTCAATCTGCTTGGGAAGAGGCACTATCCCTGTGGCGAAGAAGTTTGGCTAAGGATCCCCGCCATGTTCCCTGCTGGCTAAATCGAATACATGCTCTACTGGTACTGGGCGATCGTCCTCGCGCCTTTGAAGATGCCTACGCTCTACTAGAATTTCTGTGCACAGAAGCGGCAGGTTTACGTCCTTCCAAAGCGATAGATCTCCCCATCTGGGTTGAAAGCGAAGTTTCTGCCCGCCCAAATGCTTACACGAAACACAGTTACCTCTATTATTTAGCCAGATGGATAGCTACTCATATTGGGGTCGTATACAGCCCAGAAGCCATGCGATTTTGGAACCTAACTTATTCGATAGATCCAGATGATGAACAAGCAGCTCTGGCGGTAGCGATTGAGCTTCTCTCGCAGAAAAAGATAGAAGGGCTAATACCAATTAACCATATACTTAGCCTTGATCCAACTCATCGCCAAGCATGCCTGGTCAAGGAAATTGCACTGTGGGAGGTTGTGTCTCAAGTGCAAACAGCCTCTTTCCCTGCGCAGCCCGATCTCTATTTTGACTATGAAAATTGCAGACTCTCCCTCGAGCCTTCGTTCTCGAGTGTTGTCACGCGCGTTCTACTTACTCAAGGAGAATGGCTTGAGAGCGAGATTAGCTTCTGCAAGCACTTTTTAAGACCAGGGATGAATGTAATCGACGTAGGGGCAAATGTTGGGGTATACACTTTCCTTGCTGCGCATCGAGTAGGTCCTACGGGTAGTGTAATCGCAATTGAGCCCACGGCTTCTTGTCTTCAGTGTATGCGGAAGACAATAAGTGCCAGCTCCCTAGAGGATGTTGTCTTCCTCATAGAAGCCGCCGCTGGGGATCATGAAGACACTATTCAGCTAAGGGAAGAAAGAGCTAGTGTCTTCAATTCTGTCGATGATCCGAAGCAGATGTCAGAACGGGAACCAAACGATGATGGAAAAATTGTGAACCTTGTTACCTTGGACTCCGTCTGGCGCTCGAAAGGTGAACCCCAGATTGATCTCATCAAGATCGATGCAGAAAGTGCAGAAGATCGAGTGATTTCAGGCGGTAAAGAGTTGCTTAGCGCCAGCCACCCTGTCATCATTTTTGAGAACAAGCGTAGCCCCATTGGAACTGCTACAGCTAAAGTACTGGAACTTTTGGGGTACGAGTTTTATACATACAACCGTTTTCTGAATAAGCTAACCAGAGTAAAGCCTCAGCAATACCCCATTGCTGCCTCAAACACTATTGCAATCCATCCCTCAGATCTAGGAAAAGTTGCAGATATGATGTCGGTTTAGATCTGAGCCTGAGTTTCGCTCTTTCGCATACCATGCACAAGAAACTTAGCTGTGCGGAGTGGCTCCCGTCCTATAGGTTATTTCACCTTTCTGGTAAACAAGGCTTGCAGTAGGGATGGGCAATCGTAAGTAGACAGCTCATGCCGAGAACTCAAACTGACGCTGACCCTGTAGGCGCGGCGAGCAAGCCAATTTGAGCAAATTCAACTAACCGGAAGAGCGCAGCAACTGCATCAACTGCTGAGGCGTCATCTGCTCGTAGGGCTCAAAGGGCTGGTGGATCCAAGGGTTATCCGGCAAATAGTCCACATAGTAGTCGGGTTGATAGACGGAGGCAGCCTTGTACCACAGTACGCCGGTGCGGATCTCCTCGATGTAGAAGCCGTAGTGGTGCTTGAGCCAGTGGACAGAGCGCTTTAGGGTCATGCCAGAGTCTGCCAGATCGTCCACCAACAGCACGTGGCTGCCCAGGTTGGCGGTGGTCATGGCTAGATCCCGCGAGAAGGTCAGTTGCCCCCGCTGGCGGTTACCGGGCCCAGAGTAGGAAGAGGCTGAGAGAATAGCCAGGGGCAGGTCGAAAAGACGGGCCAAGGTATCGCCAATGCGCAGCCCCCCCTTGGCAATACAGACGATTTGGTTAAATTCCCACCCGCTTTCGTAGACTTTGACGGCCAACTCCTCGATTTTGCGGTGGTAGTCGGCCCAGGTAATGGAAATTTCGTGCAAGGGATCCCCCTCTACCCATCTAGAGTGCTCAGTTTAATAATGACGCTTCTCCCCTCGACTAGGGACTAGCTTTCTTTCAGAGGGATCACCTTCACCCAATGGGCATAGGCCGGATCCCGATTTTCGGTAATTGCCGTCAGCTTCTGCCGCAACTGCTCGGTGATGGGGCGGGAGGGGGGCAGGACGTGCTGCTCGATCTGGCGAATGGGGGTGATCTTGGCAGCAGTGCCGGTTAAAAAGGCCTCGTCAGCAATCAATAGCTCCGATTTGTCAACGGGCCGTTCTTGGGTAGGGATCCCCAGATCACGGGCCAGGGTGAGGACACTGTCGCGGGTGATCCCTTCCAAGATATCTTGGTCGAAGCTGGGGGTAATCAGCACGCCATTGCGCACGATGAAGATGTTCATGCCCGAGGCTTCGCTCACTTTGCCCTGGGAGTTCATCAAAATGGCCTCGTCATAGCCAGCCTGCGCCGCCTCGGTTTTGGCCAAAGAGGAAGTGATGTAGGCGCCGGTGATCTTGCCCCGCAATGGTAGGCTGCGATCCTCTTGCCGGGCCCAAGAGCTGATGCGGCAACTGACTCCCTCTGGCGAGAGGTAGTCCCCCAGTTCCAAGCCGTACACGAAAAAGTCTTTCTCAATGTTGTGCAGCCGCGGCGAGATGCCTAGGTCGGAGGTGTACACCAAGGGGCGGATGTAGAAAGACGTGGAGGGACGGTTTTTTCGGATCAGCTCGACGATCACCTGCTCAATCCGTTCAGCAGGGAGATCAAAACAGAGCAGGCGGGCGCTTTGACTCAGTCGTCGGCAATGGCGATCCAGACGGAACACCAGAACTTGATCCGGGTTTTGCGGATCAGGGATCCCGCGTAGGCCGCCGAACGCCGCTGTCCCGTAGTGCAGAGCATGGGTGGCAATGGAGATCTTCGCCTCAGCAAAGGGGACAATCTGGCCCTGAAAGTAGGCGTAGGGCAGAAAATCTGGCATGGTCGGCACCCACCGGGGTAGGAATGAGAGGTAGGAATATTATCACCGATTCGTGCAGTGCCGGGAGCTCCAACGTCGGCATGACTTCCCTGCCTGTAGTAGCAGCACGCGGGATAGGCGTAGAGGTATTCCTCCCCCGCAGCAGCGTTGTTTAGCCAGTCCATTTCTGAGAGGGTTGGATTGGAGAAGCAAACAGTTCGTAGCTGAAGAGGGGCCGAGCAACTACACCCTATGACGCAAGGGGGATGAACTCCTTGCGAAGGCAGCAATGCTCCTTGTGGCAAGGCTTCTTGAGTCTCAGGGTGGTAGGGTAAGGAGGTGGTTGCTCAAGCATCTGTAAATAAAGCCTGCAAAACTTTCGATTGCTGCCTTACTTTTGCTTGGCATTTTGTCCCCCGCTAGCCCGATGCTGTCGACGGGTGGGAGCCGGAGGGCTGCTTTTGCCCAATCTTTTGCTCTGGGTATCCCCATTGAGGAAGCTATTCGGATCGCTCGATCTGCCGTGCCCAATGCCGTGATTAAAGAAGTTGAGTTGGAGCGCGAAGATGGGCGCCTAGTTTGGGAAGTGAAATTTACCAACGATATTGAAGTCAAGATCGATGCCACTACCGGCAATATTGTCGATATCGACGACTAGCACTCAGGAGGTGCCCTTGCCTAGGCGGGGGTGAGCGTTGCCGGAAAAGGTTGTAGCTGTTACTGCTTGATGAATGAGAACTGCGAAAGCCGGGGATCCCTTTCCTTTTGGGCATGGGGAAAGCGTCTACACGGTAGCTGCCTGATGGCTGAAGCCGGTTCGACAGCTGGCTAGGGACAGGTGGTGGGGTCAGGCTGAGCTAGAATGCTGTCTATCCGTCTTGCTGCTCCCCCTGATGGACGACCCCCCTTTAGCCTCGGCGGCTACTTTCCCCAACACTGAGCTTTCGTGGGGAGATGCGTCGCTTAGTCTCCTTTGGGTCATCGGTCTTCTGGTCATCAACGCTTTCTTTGTCGCGGTCGAGTTTTCCTTGGTATCGGCGCGGCGCTCCCGGATGGTGCAGTTGGCCAGCGAAGGGAACCGGCAGGCAGCTCTTGTGCAAAAAGCCCAAGAGCAACTGGAATATGCCCTCTCCACCACCCAGTTGGGCATTACCCTGGCCAGTGTGTTGTTGGGCTGGATCGGGGCTACGCAAGTGGCGCCGACGCTGTTTCTGGCCTTGAGGCAGTTGGCTTGGCTTCAGAACCTGGATCCGGCCCTTATTCGAGGGGTGGCAGTGGTGCTGGTGTTTTCGCTGCTCACCTATTTTCAGATCGTGGTAGGGGAGCTGATCCCGAAGACTCTGGCCATCCTCTATTCGGAGCCGATTGCGCTCAAACTGGCCTGGCTCAACCGCTTGGTAAGCCGCTTCTTGCATCCTTTTGTCGAGCTGCTCCGCTTCTCCTCCCGCTGTGTGCTGCGCATCTTGGGCGTCCGCATCCCCGAGGCCACTTCCTTTTACAGCACCATGACGGTGGAGGAGCTGCAACTGTTGATCGCTTCCTCGGTGGAGTCGGGCAACATCGAGGCGGAAGAGCGAGAGCTGTTGAGCAACATCTTCGAGTTTGGCGAGACGGTGGCCAGCGAGGTGATGATCCCGCGTACCAGCATCGACGCGGTGCCGGAAACTGCAACGGTGCAAGAGGTGCTGGCCGAGGTGGCCGAATCAGGACACTCCCGTTACCCGGTCTACGGCGAGTCTTTGGATGACATCCGCGGGCTGATCCACGTTAAGGAGTTGATCGGCCAGTTGGCCAAGGGATCCATCGACCTCCACAGCCC
The DNA here is from genome assembly GCF_054058195.1 of Thermostichus sp. OS-CIW-29. Classification (NCBI taxonomy): domain Bacteria; kingdom Bacillati; phylum Cyanobacteriota; class Cyanophyceae; order Thermostichales; family Thermostichaceae; genus Thermostichus; species Thermostichus sp. OS-CIW-29. The sequence goes on along the minus strand of NZ_JBSSAB010000029.1, from coordinate 19,069 downwards.
CATCACGCCTTTTATCCGCGAGGCCCACTTTGAGCCGGAGAACAAGCCGATTGCCGAACTGTTGCCCGAAATGAGGCAGCACCACTGGCCGATGGTGGTGGTGGTGGATGAGTTTGGCGGCACGGCGGGCCTGATCACCATTCAAGACTTGGTGGAGGAGATTGTCGGCAAGCTCTCCGATGGCCCGGATCCCAACACCAAGGAGCCGGACATTCAAGAACTCGACGAAAATACCCTGCTCATTCAGGCTCAGCTAGATATTGAAGAGATCAACGAGCGCTGTGGCCTCAACCTGCCTCTGCACGAGGATTACCAAACGCTAGGGGGCTTTTTGATCTACCACATGCAGAAGATCCCACGTGCTGGGGAAAAGTTCACCTACCAAGAGATGGAGTTTCAGGTGGTGCGCATGGAGGGGCCACGGGTGGATCGGGTGAAGGTAGCCCGCCGCCCCGGCACTCCGGCAAACTCCCTACCGCTGCTCCCCCCGGCGCAAACGGCAAAAACCCGTCCATAAACCTGCTGGAGAGGACTAGGCCGTTGCTTTGACCACCTTCAGGGTTTGTAGGCGCACATCCTCTGGGCCGTTGATAAAGCCGCCTGCCTCATGCACCAACAGCAGATAGTTCACCGCCTCTTGAGTCACCTCTTCTCCCGGCACCAAAATCGGGATCCCAGGTGGATAGGGGGAGATGATCTCGGCGCAGATATGGCCCACTGCTTCTTGGAAAGGCACCCGCTGAATGGGAGCAAAAAAAGCCTCCCGGGGTGATAGCCGTTGTGGTGGCAAGCAAGGACGGGGCAGTTGTGCCAGCCGCTGCATTTTTTCCATTGCCGCTCTGGATGGGCGGGATCCCTGAAAATGTTGCGACAGGGCGGCGAAACTTTCCACCAGGCGGTCAATGTCTCGCTGGGTATTGCCGATGCTGACAATGAAGACCACATTGTGCAGGGTGGACATCTCCGGCTGCACGTGGAAGTGATCGTTAACCCAGTCGTGAGCATCGAAGCCGAACAACCCCAGCTCTGTCACCGTTACCGTGAGACGGGTGCGGTCGAAATCGAAAAAACCAGGGGTGGAGCCGATACGCTCTGGGCCAAAACAGCGCAAGCCGGGGATGCGGTTGAGACGGGCGCGGGCTTGATCTGCCAAAGCCAAGGCTTGGCCCAGCAGGGCTTCTCCCTCCAGTGCCATCTGCCGCCGCGCCACATCCAGCGACATCATCAGCACATAGCTGGGACTGGTCGATTGCAGCAGTTGCAGAACGTTGCGCACCCGGTTGGGGTCGATACGGGATCCCTGCAGGTGGAGCAGCGAGGCTTGCGTCATGCCGGAGATCACCTTGTGGGTGGACTGCACCACCAGATCGGCTCCGGCTTCCAGGGCCGAGATGGGCAATTCCGAATGAAACCCAAAATGGGGCCCGTGGGCCTCGTCCACCAATAGCGGCAGGCCGTGGGCATGGGCGATGGCTGCCAGAGATTCCAGGTCGCAGCAAACCCCGTAGTAGGTGGGGCTGACTACCAAAACGCCTTTGGCATCGGGATGCTCCGCCAAGGCCCCCTCCAAACCGGCTGGGGTAATCCCGTGGGCAATGCCCAGCTCCGGGTCAAAATCCGGCTCGATATAGGCCGGCACCGCCCCAGAGAGGATCACCCCGGCAATGGCGGATTTGTGGCAGTTGCGCGGCAAGAGGATCTTGTCTCCCGGATCGCACACCGCCATCACCAGTGTTTCCACGCCACAGGTGGAACCGTTGACCAAAAACCAACTGCGATCCGCTCCATAAGCTGCTGCCGCCAGCTCCTGGGCCTCTCGGATCACGCCATCGGGATCGTGGAGGTTGTCCACCTCTGGCAACTCGGTCAGATCCGCCCGGAAGACGTTCTCTCCCAAAAAGGTCCGCAAGTCGGCAGGGATCCCACGTCCCTGTTTGTGGCCTGGCGTGTGAAAAGGAGCCTTATCCAAGCTGCAATAGTGGCGGATGGCCTCAAATAGAGGTGCTCGCTCCTGGGCTTTGCGATCCAGCGAGCGCAAGCAACGAGAGGTTTTGGACAGATTGGACAGAACCACAGACCACTCCTCAACACACCAGGTGGGCATTTTGTGATTATCCATCCCAATGGAGGCTAAGTCCACCGCTGGCGCTTTTCCTGCTAGCCTGGGTTTTCAGGTGGCCTTTCTTCCTCTCCTGTATGTTTGAAAAACTGCCCTTCCCCCTGAGCACTCTCGTGTTGCTGGCCGGCGTTGCCGCCACGGCTTGGGGCTTTGCCCACTACAACGATCCCACCCTCAATCTCATTGGCCTGTTTGCCGGGATCCCCTTGCTGTTGGGAGGGGTGACCATGAAGGTAGTGGAACTCAAGCCGGTACCTGCCCTGGCCGCCCCTTCTCTCGAGGTGATCCAAGCCCGCGCCCAGCAGGCCACGGAAATTCAAAAGCAAGTCCGCGCCGATATCACCAAATATAGCTACGGGGCTAATGCCCACCTGGAAGATGCCCTGGAGTTTCTGGGTCTGCGCGGCCCTCTGGAAGCAGATCTGCCCAAGGTGAGAGGGTACAGAGAAGAGCTGCGAGATGGCCGGTATACCTTGGTGCTTCTGTTCGATTCCCCCAAGGTTCCCTTCCAACAATGGCAGGAAAGCTACCAGAAAAAAATGCAAGGCTTCTTTGGCCGAGATGTGGAGGTGCAACTGGGGCAGCCCCAAGAAAATCAGGTGGAATTGGCGCTTGTTGCCCGAGGTGGATCCCAGGCCACTTGAAGAAGCCATTAGCTGCTGAGTGCAACTCAACGGATCCCGAAGCTAATGCAGCCAGTAACTCAGGACTGTCGAGAGTTAACTCATGAGGGGTGTGGGGAGCTATGGGTCCTGCGCTGTGCCTATAGTATCAGTGTTAGGAGGATGTCACGAAACTTGGCAGTTCGGCATAACCCTATTTTACGGATTGGGAATTTTACGGATTGGGAGGAAGACCAAAAGCAACATTATCATCCATAATGTAGGGCGTTAGCATGAAGACCACCTCATTGCGCTCGTTATTCACACTCTGAGAGCGGAACAAAGCACCCAAAAGAGGCAAGTCGCCTAGGAAAGGCACTTTTTGAACGTCAACGATGTCCCTGTCTTGAATGAGGCCAGCAATAATAAAGGTTTGCCCATCTCTTAACCTGAGCTGAGATGCTTGTAGCTGCCTCCTGTCAATATTGAAAAGTAGAATGCCTGCAAAGTCTCCGCCTCCCAATATTTGACTGGGTACAGGAATAGAAATTTCCGGCTGAATGGTCAGGGTAACAAACCCATTGTCATCTATTCTAACTTCTGAGACGTCAAGGATAACCCCAGCATCCTCTCGCTGCAAACGCTGAGTAACAACTGGAGGCTGGTTTTCGCCCTGGGGTATGGTGATGGTTTCAACGTTAACGGGCACGCTGGTTGCAATGCTAATTCGACTGGATCCGCCATCTGCCACCACAACTTTGGGGTCAGTTAGAATTTTTCCAGTTCCATTTTGTATTGCAGACTGCACTCTTAGAGCCAAAGACTGCTGCAGCCGGTTGAGAGTGTTAAATATTCCCGTGATGGATCCTGATGGGCCTGCAGGGCCGATAGAGCTTACCGAGGATCCCGCAGGTTGATTGAGCGGTCGTCCACCAAAGTTGGCGTCTCCCAAGGTTCCAAGGGCAAAGTTGCCAGATGCCCCTCCCAAGTTAACTGATAAGCTTTCGTTTTTGTCCAAGCGAATATCAACTGCTCTCAGGGAAATCAAAACCTGTCGCCGACGCACATCCAATTGGGCAATCTGAGCAGCCGCGATGTCCTGCTGCCGCGAGTTGCCGATCACCGTAATGGAGTTGGTGCGCTCGTCCACAACGAATTGGGCACCGGGAGCAACGGCGTTCAAAACTTCTTCCAGCCGACTGGCCAAATCGGTGGCGACTGCCTGATTCACGCGGTAATTGCGCACCAGGATCCCAGTCACCCCTGGCAGGTTTTGTCCAACAAATACGGTTTGGCCCCTTCGCTGGGCTTGCAACTGTTTTAGCCGCAAGATAAAGTTGAATGTCTCCTGTAAGGGCGAGTCTTGCACATCCAGAGAGATGGTTAGATCGGGTGGGACGTCGTTGAGCACCACATTCAACCCTGCTCGCCGCACCAACAAGCTCAGCACATCGCCCACAGGAGCATCTTTCAAGGTCAAGCTAATCCTGGCATTGGATCCGAGATCCACTGTAGGTGGATCAGGCAGGATTGTGCCAACGGCAATATCGCCAGCAGGAGGAGCCACAGCTCTCCCCTGAAAAGGAGATTCGGTGGGCAAACTTCCCGGCGGCAATTGAGGTTGGTTGAGCTGGCCCACAGGGGGGACCTGAGAAATCACGGGTGCAGCAGGAACAGCAGGTGCAGGAGGAGCCGCTTGAGTTGTCTGCGGAGGGGCAGGGTTTTGAGCGACCGGTTGGGAGGCAGGGGCAGGAGCTGCGGGCTGAGGAGCAGGAGCCACGGGCTGAGGTCGGTTTAGTGACGCCGGTTGGCCGGGCGCTACTGGGTTGGACGAGGGTTGAGGGGGAACCGCCGCTAGGGGGGCCGGTGGAGCAGAGGGTAGGCCCTCAAAGTCGAAGACCAACTGCGTCGGGCTGCGCCGAGCCAGCAAGCCTTGGGGAGCTGCGGCCACACCGGCTATTTCTATCCGCACGCTGTCGTTGCTCAACTGCCAGGCCTCAATGAAGCGCACCCCTGGCAGGGGAGACTCTTGGCGATAGCGGCCCTGGCTTCCGCTCAATTGAGCATTGGTGATGTCCCCGATCCAAGATTGTCCCTGCTGGGTAAAGAACACCTGTGGGCGAGCGCCCCCTTCGGTGTTGATCTCCAACTGCATGCGGTTGCCGTTGGGCACCAGGCGGATATCTGTGATGCGGCTGAGGCGTTGCGGGTTTGCGGAGGTCAACTGTTGAGCGGCTGCCTCATTGACCCGGCTTTCTAAGGCCAATGGGGGCAGGGACAGGATCAAGCCCAACGCACACCCATAAGCAACTCGACGGTTCATCATCCTCACACCTCACTCCTTCACCCAGTCGTATTCTTGCTTCACCTCGCCACGGGTGCCTTTGGCCTCGTTCACCCCGTGCTTCCCTGATCAAAGCCGAAATCTCGGACTTTGCCACTACCTGTAGCCGTTTCGGAAGAAATTTTTCCCAGATCTTCGATTCGGCAACACTATCCGTGCTGAACCGGCGGTTGTTCCCGTCTTCTGAAAACCAAAGGGGATCCCGCACTGGCAGGATCCCCCCCTGAGTCAAGGCATGGCTGGGCTACTGACCAGGTGCCGTTTGCCCTTCAGGTGGAGGAGCAGTGCCCAACGGAACGTCTTTGTTGTAGATGTAGGCAATCAAATCAAAAGCAGCGTCCAGTTCCCCTGTGTCTTGAACAGGATTTAAGCTGATGTTGCTCACCCGGAACAGCGTGCGCAGACGTTCTATATCTCCCATCAGATTGATCAGCTCCGTATAGGGGCCACGCAGAGCGACACGGGTGGTCTGCACTTGGATGGCGGGAGCGATGATCCCAGGCACTTCCGGATTGGCCGAAGACGCTGGAGTCAGTGGAGAAGGGCTAAAGCTGCGCAGCTCGCTGTTGGGCTGCCCCTGCACCAGCCGGTTGAGATCCAGCAGTTGTGTGTCGGCATTCTCGGGGGTGGAGAGCAGGGCACTGATCTGTTCCCGCTCCACGCGAGCTCTCTCGACCTGATTGGGCACATCTTGCAAACTGGCAATCTGGCTCTTTATGTCCTGCAACTGGGTGGTTTTGTTGGCTACCTCCCTTTCCAAAGCCTGTACCTCCTCGATCAAGGGGCGAAGTTGGGTGAAGGCCAGAAACCCCGCCGCGGCTAACCCTGTGATCCCGATTAAAAGACCAATTCGAATGGGGGTCAGCTCCACGCCCAGCAGTACCGGCGGCCCTGCCGGGGGAACCACCAGTTGTTCGTCGGGAAAACCTTCAACCGATCCAGTCATCAGTTCGCCTCCACTCGACGCAAAATGCGGATCTTTTCAACCAAGCCTATCGCTCCCCGCTGCTCCAGCTCGCGGGTAAATTCTGGGTCAGGATCCCCCAGGGTACGGATGGTTACGGTTATGCCGTAGGTAACGCTGGGCTCGGTTACGTCTGTGCCGTCCACCCGGGAGCTGCTGTTCAGGACGGCGCTGGTAACAAAGTTGGAATCCAGCAGGGTGAGCAAAAAGTCGTTCACCAGGGGAAAGTCCAGCGCCCCTCCTTGGATATTGACAGTATCCCCGGAAGCGCTGATGTTGGTTATCCATACCCCCTGGCCGGGGATCTTGCGCCGCAGCTCTTCCAAGATGGCCGACCAAGGCTGGACGGATCTCAGAAAGGAGCGGAACCCTTCCGTTTGGGCGCGAATGGTTTGCAGCTCTTGATTGGCATTCTGCAGCTGGGACAACTCAGCATTGGCTGTGCTGAGCTCACTGTCAAGGCGAGCCCGCTCCGCCCTCAAGGTTTCTCTCTGGCGGGAAAAGCTGTCTTGGAAATACCAAAAAGCTCCCATCGCTACAGCAGCAACAGCAACCCCCAGGCCAATGGCCGGGATCCAATTCTGGGATCCCTCTGCAGCCTCAGCTGCGACTACTGGTCCCCCACCTGTTCGAGCTGTGGTGAGGACATCCGGCCTTTCTTTGAGGAAATTGATCTCCGGTGTGTACATCTCTTTAACCGCCTTGTGCGCTATTCCATCGGTTGGGCGAGCTTGCGCTGCCTGCTGCCGCTACTTGGTGTCTTCCCGTAACGCCAACCCCAGGGCCACTCCCATTGCTGGGCGTTCCTCCAGGGGCAGTTCCACTGAATCCGGCACGACAATGTTGCCAAAGGGATCCGCCAACTCCACCGCCACGCTCAACGACTGAGATAAGAAGCCGTCGATTTGGCCGATGCTTGCCCCAGTTCCGGCCAGCAGTACTTTCACCACAGGCGAGCTGCTTTCTGTGCTCGTAAAGAAGTCGATGGAGCGCTTCAGTTCATCCGCCAAATCGGAGACAACGCGCGTTACTGCTGCTACACCGGGATTGCTGGGCGCTGGCTGTTCTCCCGTGGCCAAAATATCGGTGGGGTTGATCAAGGGTAACCTCAGAGTTCGCAACAGGTCGCCGGTGCGGCTAAGCGGCAGATTCAGGGATTGGGCCAGCACCTGCCGCATGTGGATGGTGCCGATGTTGACGGTGCGGGTAAATTGCGGGATCCCGTTCACCAAAATGCTGATCTCGCTGCTGTCGTAGCCGATGGAGCTGAGCAACACGGCCTCTTGGGGGCCGTACTGGATTAGCTGATCGCGGATGGTGCGAATGAGGGAGAAGCTGGCCAGCTCCACACAGCGCACCTGCAAATTGGCTGCCTGCAGCACCTCCAGGTAGTTGTCCACCACCTCTTTGGGGATGGCCACCAGCAAGACTTCGATGCGCTCAATGCCATCCTGGGAAAGATCGAGACCCAAGGGCTGGTAGTCGACATCCGCCTGATCCCGCGGATAGGGAATGTAAAGTTCGGCCTCCTGCTCCAAAACCACCCGGCGCAGCTCATCGGCGGGTAGGTCGGCAGGCAGGCGAATGAGACGAACGATGGCCTCCCTTACGGGCACTGCTGTGGCTGCCGGCAGGTTGGTGGGTACCTTGTTTTCATTGAGCAAATTCATCAGGATCAAGCCAACTGTGCTCGGATCGAGGATGCGTCCTTCGACCATCGCCCCTTCTGGCATGTCCACGCTGTGGTAGTGGGCCAGACGATAGCGACCATTGCCCTGCTTTTTCAGTTGGGCAACGGCGATGCGCTCGGGGTTGATGTCCACCCCAAGCATGGTTCGGGTTTTGGAGCCACCGAAAAAGCTAAACACACCGGGAAACCCCGCCCTTTGCGCTACTGCTAGAGGCATACTACCCAATTTGTAGGTGGGTTACCACTGTTCGCCATTGGCCGCGGGGAAATCCTTGTCTGGGCCGATCCCTCCCTGCCAGCCGCAAGTGCAGGGCTTGCGCGGTGTTGAGCGGTGTTGGAAATTCGCTTGACTCAACGGGTCTGTTGCCGCGCCCACTCACGGAACTGTTGTAACCGCTCACAACCCTTCTTCCTCGAGGGCCTGGACGTTTTGCACAATCCGGGAGAGCTCGTTTTTCTCATCCACATTGATGCGGGTCGGGGATCCGCTGATGATGCGCTCGTAGCCCCGGAAGGAATCGCGGATTTGGATGCCTGCGTTGGAGATCAGGTACTCGCGGATCCCTTTGTCGTGCCAGGATCCCCGCATTTTGAAGACGTTGAGGGCGCGGGCCATTTCTCCGCGGATCTCCACGTATTGCAGCAGGATAATCGTGTCGGTGATGGTGGAAATATGGGATTCGGTGATGGAATGGGATCCCATGAATTGGTCGGTGGTGTTGGTGAAAAAGCCGGTGATCTCCTCCTGCTTGGCCAGGCCAGTTACCCCGATTACAAACTGGCGGAAGGCATTTTGGCTCACTCCCCGCGCCAGGGCTGACAGGGAGTCGATGGCCATGCGGGAGGGCTTGAAGGCCATCATCTCGGTTTTGATCTTCTGCAGGTGGTCTTCCAGGCCGGCAGATTCTGGGTAGGCGCAGATGATCTTGAGGAGGCCCTGCCGCTCGAACTCTTCCAGGTCAATGCCCCAGGAGGAGGCGTTGCGGGACAGCTGCGCCCGCGACTCTTCGTAGGCAAAGAGAATGCAGCGTTCCCCATCCAGGCAGCCCCGCTCCAGGAATTTGCTCACCAGCGAGGTTTTGCCCGTGCCGGTGGCGCCGGTGGCCAAAATAATCGAGTCCTTGAAGAAACCGCCGCCGCACATTTCGTCCAGCTTCTCGATGCCGGAGGAGACCCGCACGTTGGAGGAGCGCTGCGTCAGCTGCATGGCTCCCAAGGGGAAGATGTTGATCCCGTCGTTGGTGATGGTGAAGGGATATTCCCCCTTCATGTGGGTGGTGCCCCGCAGCTTCAAGATCTCAATGGTGCGCCGCCGTTTCTCTCCCTCCAGGATGTTGCGCAGGATCACCACGTTGTCGGAGACGAATTCTTCCACACCGTAGCGGGCGATGGGACCGTACTCGTCGGTGCGCTCTGTGGTCATGACGGTGGTGACATTGGCCTGCTTGAGGCGGGCCGTCAGGCGGAACAGCTCCCGCCGCACCACACCGGCAGGGTCGTATTGCTGAAAGATGGCCGTCACCGAGTCGATGGAGACCCGCTTGGCTTTGTATTTGCGAATGGCGTACTGGATGCGCTCGATGAGGGCCGACAAATCAAAGTTGCCGCTCACCTCATAGCCTTCGGGATCGGGGGAGGCATCCAGGATAAACAGTTGGCCCCTGTCGATGAGGGCCTGCAGATCCCAGCCAAAGCTGGAGGCATTGCGAATGATATCGGCGGGGGTTTCCTCGAAGGTGACGAAGATCCCCGGCTCTTGATACTTCACGATGCCGTTGTAAAGGAACTGCATGGCAAACAGGGTTTTGCCGGTGCCGGAGGTGCCGCTGACCAAGGTGGTGCGTCCCAGGGGTAGCCCACCGTGACTGATGTCTTCAAAGCCCTCGATGCCCGTCTGTTTTTTGGGGATCCCTCGCAGCTCTGAGAGATCCGCCCGGTGGTTGTCTGGGGTTGGTTCGGTGGAGTCCTCTGCGGTGTTATCTTGTGGCTTTTCTGGCTCAGAAGGCCCCAATGACTGGTTCATCCCACTCTCCTTGCTCCTGCAGCCTGTCTCAAGCCTCTTCGTCCAATTCTTCGTAGAGCAGATCCAGGCCGATGAGCACTTTCTCGCGGTTGGACAGATCGCCAATAATCTTCCGCACCGGTGGCGGCAGGATTTTGGCCAAGGTCGGCGTTGCCAAGATCTTATCTTCCTCTGCCAGTTGCGGATTTTTCAAGACATCGATCACCTTCAGGCTGTACACGCCGCGGAACTCCTTTTCCAAGATGTCTTGCAAGGTGCTGAGGGCACGCAGAGAATTGGGGGTGTTGCCCGCCACGTAGAGCTTGAGAACATAGGCTTTGCGAGTGGACATAATCAGGGATCCCTTGGGGCAGGTTTGGGAATGGAGCGGCGGTACATTTCGCTCAGGTGGGCCATCACATCGATCAGGGTAAGGCGGTAATCCAGCAGGATCTCTTCGCTGCGGCCTTCCAGCTTCAATTGTTTGGCAAAGTCTTCCATCAAGTTCATGTGCAGCTCCAGCAGTTGAGCAGCGCCGATATCGGCAAAAAAGGCCAAGGCCACCAGCTCGTCGATGCGGGCATTGACGGTCTCGGGAGATTGAAAATAGTCCAAGACGATTGCCTGGTAAAGGTTACGCAGCCGTCGCATGAGGGCTTGCTGCTCGTGGGGCGGGAGGCGACGGTAAAACAGCTCTGGGTCACGATGATAGTACACTCCGGCGTAGCCCAGCCGTTCCCGCAATTTCTCCGCCAGCCGCCGTTGTTGTTGGTTGCTGTAGGCCAGGTAGGGCTGATCGCTGGGATGCACTGGGCCCTGCGGGAGGCCGCAAGTGGGAGACATCTGCAGAAACAAGGCGATGGCCCGATCCACCAGCAGCTCCAAGACGGAAGGGGATCCCGAAGCGGTACAGTCGGCCCGCACCTGCCCCTTCAGCTCCTGTGGCGAAATGGGACGGACGAGGGTGGCGTTGTGGTAGAAAAACTGCTCTCGCTTGAGCAATGCTTTCACCAAAGATGAGGTGGCAGGGATCTCTCCTTCCGTCTCCGGTGTTTCCTTTTGCAGGTGGGATTCTTCCAGCACAATCGCCAACACCGTCGGCAGCAGCAGTCCCCACGCGCAGAGCTGATTGCCCAGATCGTGCAGCTCTTGCAGCCGAGTGGGATCCACCAGGAGCACCAAGCAATCGACATGGCCGTCTTGTTTTCTGAGAGCCTCTAGGAAGGTAGCTTGATCCTGAAAACACTCGACAACAAAGCGTTCAGGGGGTAGCCAGTCCTCGCAAGCTAGGGGCTCTCCTGCTGGCGGCTCCCAATCCAGCAACAGGTTGATGCGCAGTGGATGGGTGTCAGGCAACAAGACAAAGGATGAAGATATATTTCCTATCTTAAATCTGACCGGGATCCGCGCTCACCGGCCAGAGGAAAAGAGCGGGAGAAAAACCTAAACTAGGGGTGAGTGAGCTGCTGCCGAGATCCCTATGGTGCCCCTGATCATCGACTGTGACCCTGGCCAAGACGATGCGGTGGCTCTGCTGCTGGCTATGGCGTCGCCAGAAGAGCTGCAATTGCTGGGCATTACCACGGTGGCCGGCAATGTCTCCTTGGACAAAACCAGCCGCAATGCTCGACAGATCTGTGAATTGGCCGGTCAGCCGCAGATGGGGGTGTATGCCGGCTGCCCTCGACCTCTCTTGCGCCCTCTGGAAACCGCCGAGCAGGTGCATGGCAAAACCGGGATCGACGGAGCGGATCTGCCGGAGCCCCAGATGCCTTTGGGATCCCAGCATGCGGTGGAGTATCTGATTGAAACCCTGATGGCTGCCCCTGAGCCGGTTACCTTGGCTTTGCTGGGCCCGATGACCAACTTGGCAGTGGCCCTGGTGCAGCAGCCTCGGATTGTGGAGCGCATCCAGCGGCTGGTGTTTATGGGGGGATCCGCCTTTGAGGGGAATGTTACCCCGGCAGCCGAGTTCAACATCCTCACCGATCCCCACGCCGCCCAGATCGTGCTCAGCGCCGGGATCCCGGAGGTGGTGATGCTGGGCTTGCACGTCACCCAACAGGTCCTCAGCACGCCGGAGCGGATTGAGCGCATCCGCGCCCTGGGCACCCGCGTTGGGCAGACGGTGGCCAATATGCTCACCTTTTACGGTAAGGTCGACGTAGAACGCTACGGGCTACCGGGAGGGCCATTGCACGACCCTTGTGTGATTGCCTATCTGTTACAGCCGCAGTTGTTCGAGCTCAAGCCCTGCTACGTCGAGGTGGAAACGGCTAGCCCCTTGAACCTGGGCCGGACGGTGGTGGATCGCTGGGGATCCAGTGGTCGCCTCGCCAATGTTCAGGTGGCTTTTGGGGTGGATGCCCAGGGGTTTTACCACCTGCTCACCGAGCGCCTGGGCCGTTACCGATAATTCTGATAGTTCTGATCCTTGAGGCCAGATCCGAAGGTGGAGAATCCCAGCGCCGTCCAACGTGCCAAGCTGGAGTGGGTGAACCTGCCCACCGCCGTCACCCTGCTGCGGCTGGCAGGGATCCCTTTTGTTTTGCTGGGCCTGAGCCTGCGATCCCCACTGGGGGAGAGGTTGGCCCTCTGGGCGTTCCTGTTGGCGGCGGCAACCGATTGGCTGGATGGCCATTTGGCCCGCCGTTATGGCTTGGTAACCGATATGGGCAAGTTTTTGGATCCTCTGGTGGATAAGCTGCTGGTGTTGGCGCCGCTGCTGGGCCTGCTGGAACTGGGGCGGATCCCCGCTTGGGGCGTGTTTTTGCTGGTGGGGCGGGAGCTGGCCATCGCCGGCTGGCGGGTCAACCAAAGCCAAATCCGCGGTGCCAATTTCTGGGGCAAAGCCAAGACGGTAACCCAAATCCTGGCCATTGCTTTGCTGATTTTGGGGTGGCCGGGAGGGATCCCTTGTTTTTGGGTGGCGGTGGTTCTCACCCTGATCTCGGGCCTGACCTACCTGCACACCGATCATCCCCATCATGCGCAGTCACCCGGCAGGCCATAGCCCTTGTCAGATCCCCCCGCCCCTCGCCGACAGAGGAGACACCCCACCTGAGCAGCGCATCCTCGGCCTAGATCCAGGTCTGGGAACCATGGGGTTTGGTTGCATTCTGGCGGGATCTGCGGGGTTGAAACCTGTGGATTATGGGGTGATCAGCACCCCCAGCCAACACTCGATGCCGGAGCGGCTGCAAACGCTGCACGAGGATTTGAGCCAGTTGCTGCGCCAACTGCGCCCGCATCAGGTGGGGCTGGAAAAACTTTTTTTCTACAAAATGGGCAATACCATTGCCATCGCCCAAGCCCGTGGCGTGATCCTGCTCACCTTGGCCCAGCATCATCTGTTGCCGGTGGAGTTTACGCCCGCCCAAGTCAAGCAAAGTTTGACAGGCTACGGACGCGCCGACAAGCAGGCTGTACAAGCTGCCGTGGCCCGGGAACTCAACCTGCCCAGCTTGCCCCGCCCGGATGATGCCGCCGATGCCTTGGCGATTGCCATCACAGTCTGGCACCACCGCTTCTCTTGAGGGATCCCCTCCCTGTCAATCCCCTACCTTTAGCAGAGATAAAGATTGGCCAATAAAGATGGGCTAGACTCAGTACAGCGAGAAGCACAAGCCCTATGCCTTCTTCTTCCGTGGATGTTCGCGAGCTACCGCTGTTTCCCTTGCCGGAGGTGGTGCTGTTTCCGGGCCGACCTCTGCCGCTGCACATTTTCGAGTACCGCTACCGCATGATGATCAACACCATTCTGGAGACGGATCGCCGCTTTGGGGTGCTGATGTTCAATCCCCAGACGGGATCCCCAGTGCGGGTGGGCTGTTGTGCTGAGGTGTTGCAGGTGCAGCGATTGCCGGATGACCGCATAGACATTTTGACCTTGGGGCAGCAGCGCTTCCGCGTCTTGGATTACGTGCGGGAAAAACCCTTCCGGGTGGGGCTGGTGGAATGGATTGAGGATGAGCCGACCACCCCTTCCGATGACCTGCAGAGCTGGGTGCGCCAGGTTACCACTCTCCTTCAAGATGTGGTGCGTCTCTCGGGCAAGCTAATGGAGCGGGATGCACAGTTGCCGGAGCAGCTCCCCACCACCCCCATAGAACTGTCCTACTGGGTGGCCAGCCACTTCCATGGGGCCCCCCAAGAGCAGCAAGCTCTGCTGGAAATGGTCAGTACCGAAAGGCGGCTGCGCCGGGAAGCCGAAATTCTCGAGTCCACCCGCAAGCACTTGGCCGCCCGCACGGCCCTCAAGGATCTGTTCACGGAAATTTCCTGAGGTTCCTGTCAGTTGGTCAGGTCTGCTCCCATCTGTTCTGGTGGCTCTTGTGGACCTTTCCAGAGAGTGCCCTTTGCCTTTCTCGACCAGGCAGAGCAGAATGCTTCCCCCGGAAAGGTTGGGTATTTCTTGAGGATCCCTTCCCCGTTTTTCATGGCCTACGCTCGCCGCTACTTGCGCTTTCCCTCTCAGATCCTGGGCCGGGAAATGGAGATGCTCCACTTTGGGCATCACGGCTACCCGCTGATCTGTCTGCCCACCAGCAACGGGCGTTTTTTTGACGTGGAAGATCGCGGCATCATCGCCAGCCTCAGCCATCATCTGGAGCAGGGCTATTTGCAGGCTTTTTGCGTGGAAACCCTGGATTGGGAGACTTTGTTCAACCGCCAGCTGGACTTGCCCCAACGTCGGGATCGTTGGCTGTTGTTGGAGCGGCACTGGGTAGAAGAGCTGATCCCCTACGCCAAGGCCGAGGCGCAAAATGAGTTTCTGGTGGTGGCTGGGTTTTCCCTGGGGGCTACCCATGCTGTCAACCTCACCTGTCGGCATCCCGGCCTAGTGCGCCGTTGTTTGGCTCTGGGGGGGCCCTACGATGTGGCCGCTCTCGGCTCTGTCACCGGCTGGGATCCCCAACGGGCAGAGCAGGAGCTGTATTTCATCAACCCGCTGGCCTATATGTCCAACATGAGCCGGCAACTCTGGGATCAGTTGGGCGGGCGCAACACCGAGCTGAAGTTGCTCACCGCTCGCCACGACCACTGCCTCAGCGACAACCTGCGCCTGGCAGAAGTGCTCAGCCGCAACGACATCCCCCATCAACTGGAGGTATGGGAGGGGGATCACGACTGGCCCACTTGGCAAGCGCAAATCCGCGCCTTCGCGTAGGATCCCTTGCAGGGAATAGCTTTTGAGAGAGCTTTGATGATTGAAGACTATTGGGTTGGCAGCCTGCACTTCAGCGAGCCTTTTGGGGACGATACTCTGGCCCGCCTCAACGCACTTCCCCCTATTCAAGCTCGCAACGGCCAAACTTACAAGATCCGGGCCGAACATGTCACCATTCACGAGGTGAACCTGGATTACCGCACCAAGTATCGCCTGATCCTGGATCGTTTCAGCTACCTTTACCCCCAAGCCATCGGCCTGTTCATGGGCTTTGCCTTTCGGGGGGTTTACCTCATCAACAACCCCTTTAGCTTTTATTACTACCTGCGCAACAAAGATGCTGCCTACATGGTGGTCAAAGAGCTGGGGATCTCCATCCCCAAAACTTACATTCTGCCCCCTAAAGAAGCCCCCGCATTGAAAGCAGAGGACTTTAAGTATCACAAGTTTTTCGATTGGCAGGGGATGGCGGAAGATCTGGGCTGGCCAATTGTGATTAAGCCGGCGGAGGGGCGAGAGGCCATTGGAGTAGAAATAGCCCACAACATGGAGCAGCTCCTCTATTTTTACGACCGCTCTGGATCTCAGGTGATGATGATCCAAGAGAAGGTCAAAACCCCTTACCCTTGGCAGATTCGCGCCCTCTGCATTGGCCGAAAGATCATTCCGATCAAGTATATCTTTCGCAAGTTCGATGCCAGCGAATATCTGTTTGATCCAGAATTTCTCACGCCGGAAATGGGCCAGAAAGTCATCAATACCTGTCGGATTATCAATCGAGTTTTGGGCTATGAAATGAACTCGGTGGAGCTATTCATCGACGAGCAGGGAGAGCTGCAGGCCATCGACTTTAACAATCCGGTGCCCGATGGGCGGCTCAAGGCTTTGGGAGAGATCTTCTACAACGATTACCAGCAGGCCCTTTGCGATTTGGTCTTGGACATCGTGCGGGAACAGCGTCCTTTCGACTTCCTGCCCCCAGATATCAACCGCTTTGCCCACATTGCCCGACGGGCCGATCTCACCCGCGAGCAGAAGTTTCAGATGGCTTTGGAATTGGCCAACCGTTACTACGAGCCCAGGGATCCCGATTAAAATCAAACCAGAACCCACAAGTGTGGTTTTCCGCTGGGGAAGTTGTGGACGGGCAAAGGAGCAGCAGCGTGGTTTCCGACCCCGCTTCAGGGTGGTCCATAATCAAGCAGGCGCAGGGATCCTGCCAGGTGCTGCATTTGGCGGCGGGGGATCCCCTCTTGAGTCGACAAGAGCATTGGGGGCCTTTTCCCAGCCAAGCTGAGGCGATTGGGCGGCGGGTTGGTCTGATCCAGGCAGGCAAATGTCAACCGGCTTGAAATGGCGCTGGTGCCACGATATTCGCGAGATCCCAGCAGGGGCCTGGCACGCCTTGCAAACGGAGCGCACCTCTCCTTTTTTGGAATACGAATGGTTGCACAGCCTAGAGAGCTCAGGTTGTGCCAGCCGCAGGACAGGGTGGCTGCCCTGTCACTTGTTGGTGGAGGCGGACGGCCAGTTGGTTGCTGCTGCCCCCTTGTATTTGAAAAGCCACAGCCAGGGGGAGTTTGTCTTTGACCAAGAATGGGCTGCAGTTGCCGGCCAATTGGGGGAACGCTACTACCCGAAGTTAATCGGCATGGCCCCCTTCACCCCGGCCACGGGCTATCGCATCCTCGTCCATCCCGAGTATTCGGAAGCAGAGGTGTGGTCGTTGATGCTGGCAGCCATTGACCGGTTTTGCCAAGAGAAGGATATTTCGGTGTTTAGCTTGCTTTATGTAGATCTGGACTGGCGGACTCAATTGGAGTCGGATGGATTTACGCCCCGGATCACCCACAACTACCAGTGGCACAACCCCGGCTACCGCTCTTACGAAGACTTTTTGAGCCAGTTCAATGCCAACCAGCGGCGCAACATCAAGCGAGAGCGGGCTGCAATGGAAAAAAGCGGCCTAGAACTCAAGATTTACACAGGAGAGGAGATCACGCCCCGCCTGTTGTCTCTCATGTACGACTTTTACAGCAACACCTGCGCCCAATTTTGGAACTGGAGCAAATATCTCAATCGCCGCTTTTTCGAGTCTCTCTATCCCGACTATCGGGAGCGAGTTGTGCTGGTGGCCGGGGAACGGAATGCAGAAATTGTGGGGATGTCTTTTTGTATTCGTAAGGGAGATCGCCTGTTCGGGCGCTACTGGGGTTGTCGGGAGGAGGTGAAGTTTTTGCACTTTAACGTTTGCTACTACGAGCCCATTGCCCTCGCCATCCGAGAAGGGATCCGCAACTTTGATCCCGGCGCAGGGGGATCCCATAAGATTCGACGGGGATTTCCGGCCACGCCTGTGTACAGCTACCACCGCTTCTACAGCCGAAGGCTACAACAGGTTTTGGTGCCCTACCTAAACCGGGTTAACCCTCTCATGTTGGCCGAGCTGGAGAACGTGAATCAAAACGAGGTTCCTTTTCGAGAAGATGTTTTGCCTTCTCTATCTGCTTTGACCAAGGAGTGAACCACTTCATTGGATGGGGTTTTCAATCCCGTAAGCAGTTGGCGGCTGACATGCTTTTTGCCTTGCTACAGCTTTTTCCGGCAATGCTGACTCCAGCCAACACGACCTGACCTATGGTTATAGTTATTTCGAATTTCGGCGAAACAGCCTAATGGAACATCCGATCCCTTCCGGCCTTCCTGATCCCGTTAAACCTGGGGATCTCTTGGCGTTGGAGGTCACGGCCCTGACCCCCCAGGGAGATGGCATTGCCCACACGGTAGGACTTGGACAAGGGCGAGTGGTGTTTGTGTCCCAGGCGGTGCCCGGGGATCAGGTGGTGGCCCAAATAACCGAGATCAAGCGCAACTACTTGGTCGGGCGAATTCGGTCGCTGATTTCTCCCTCTCCCCAACGGGTGCGACCAGCCTGCATTGTGGCGGACAAATGTGGTGGCTGCCAATGGCAACATGTCAGCTATGCCCAGCAATTGGCCACCAAGCAGCAAATCCTCAGGGATGCACTGGAGCGGATTGGCGGTCTGACTCTGCCGCAGCCTGTCCCCATTTTGGGATCCCGGCAGCCGCTGCGCTATCGCAACAAGGTCACCTACCCCATGGCCAAACCGGAGGGCCAGCCCTTGCGCATGGGCTACTACCAACGGGGCAGCCACCGCCTGGTGAACCTCAACCAATGCCCCGTGCAAGACGAGCGGCTGGATGTGTTCCTGAGGGAAATCAAGCGGGATCTCCAAGAAACGGGCTGGAGTGTCTACGACGAAAGTCGTCACCAAGGTCATCTCCGCCACTTGGGTTTGCGCATCGGTCGCCGTACCCGCGAGGTGCTCCTGACCTTGGTCAGTTGCAGTCGTCGCCTGCCCCATCTGGAAAGCTGGGCCGAACGCTGGATGCAGCGCTACCCTGACCTGGTGGGGGTCTGTCTCAATCTCAACTCGGCCCGCACCAATGCCATCTTCGGCCCGGAGACTGAGGTGATTGCCGGTCGGGGGTCTTTGCGGGAGGAATTTGCCGGTTTTTCCCTCTGGATCGACAGCACCTCTTTCTTCCAGGTCAACACAGAGCAAGCAGAAGCCTTTTTTACCTGGATAGCCGACCAACTGAACCTGCGGGGAGAGGAAACCATCCTGGATGCCTACTGTGGCATCGGCACCTTAACCTTGCTGCTGGCGCAACGGGCGAAACGGGCGATGGGGGTGGAAGCTTTGCCGGAAGCGGTCGCCCAAGCCCGCTACAATGCCCAGTTCAACGGTATCGCCTCAGCCCAATTTTTCCAGGGCACGGTGGAACAGGTTTTGCCGACCCTGCCCCCTGCCGACATTGTGGTGCTGGATCCGCCGCGGCGCGGCTGCGACCGCCAAGTGCTCGAGACCCTAAAGCTGCGACGACCACCACGCATCGTCTACATTAGCTGTCACCCTGCCACTTTGGCGCGAGACTTGCAGATCCTACTGGCAGAGGGATCCTATCGCCTTACCCAATGGCGGGCGGCTGACTTCTTTCCCCAAACCGGGCATGTGGAGGGGGTGGCCTTTTTGGAGCGAGTTTGAAGAGTACGCACCGCTGACCAAAAGGCGCGGCAAGCCCCGTCCTTCAGGGCAGGGAAGGATAGCGCCGACCGTAGCCGACGCCCTTTAAAAACGCAGTGCCGGCCATGT
>NZ_JBSSAB010000028.1:0-45829 GCF_054058195.1 Thermostichus sp. OS-CIW-29 | reverse complement strand
GAAGTAGGGGATTCTCATGCGGACGAAGGGACTTGAACCCTTACGCCTTGCGGCACTAGATCCTAAGTCTAGCGCGTCTGCCGTTCCGCCACGTCACTCTCACCCATGCTAGCTCGCCCTCTGGGCCAGGGCGACCTGTAGGGCAGCAGTCTCAGCATCATCGTCATCTCGAATCGGAATCCCGCTCCAAGTCGCGAAAAAGAGGTGTGCTCAGGTAGCGTTCCCCAAAACTAGGCTGGATCATTACAATCCGCTTGCCAGCGTTTTCCGGTCGCCGCCCCACCTGGATGGCTCCCGCCAAGGCAGCCCCAGTGGAAATGCCGGAGAGGATCCCTTCTTCTTTGGCCAGGCGCCGGCTGTAGACCATGCTCTCTTCATCTTCCACTGGGATCACCTCATCCAGCAGGTCGCGCCGCAGCACATCAGGCACGAATCCCGCTCCGATCCCTTCAATGCGATGAAAGCCGGGCCGTCCACCACTCAAGACGGCACTGGCCTTGGGTTCAACGGCCACCAGTCGAATGGCTGGGTTTTTCCCCTTCAAAAACTCGCCCGCCCCCGTGATGGTGCCGCCGGTACCTACCCCTGCCACCAGGATATCCACTTGACCATCGGTATCTTC
Organism: Thermostichus sp. OS-CIW-29; assembly: GCF_054058195.1. Classification (NCBI taxonomy): domain Bacteria; kingdom Bacillati; phylum Cyanobacteriota; class Cyanophyceae; order Thermostichales; family Thermostichaceae; genus Thermostichus; species Thermostichus sp. OS-CIW-29. The sequence goes on along the minus strand of NZ_JBSSAB010000028.1, from coordinate 45,207 downwards.
CCAAATTTCCGGGCCGGTGGTTCTGGCATGGATCCGGGGGTTGGCGGGATTGGTGAACTGGCCCAACATGTAAGCGTTGGGAGTGCGGCGGACGATCTCTTCAGCCTTCCAGATGGCTTCCCCCATGCCGCCGGCGCTACTGGCCAGGTGCACCTCTGCTCCGTAGGCTTTCAACAGCAGTCGCCGCTCCAGGCTCATGCTCTCAGGCATGACGATGATGAGCCGGTAACCCTTGGCAGCAGCGGCCATGGCCAGGCCAATGCCGGTATTGCCAGAGGTGGGCTCCACCAAGATGGTCTTGCCGGGGGTGATCAAACCGGCCTGTTCGGCAGCCTCGATCATGCTGACGGCAATGCGGTCTTTCACCGAAGCGGCAGGGTTAAAGCTCTCCAATTTCACCACGATCTCGGCCAGGCACCCCTCCGATTGCGGGATCCGATTCAACCGCACTAGCGGGGTGCGACCGATGAGCTGGGTGATGTTGGCGGCGATTTTCATGGCTAACAAAAAGGAAGAAACCATCGCGGCAGTGGGCCCTAGCCCTTAACTCCGGAGCAACCGAGGGCCTTACGCGAGGCTAACCCTTGAATAAGCTCCTTGGCGTGCCCCTTTCAAGATCTCACTGCCCTTGGCCCAGCATTAAGGGGGATCCCTGCATTCCTTGAAGTTTTGAGAGGGAGGGCTACAAAACCCCTCCTGAAAATGAATTAGAGTGAGATCACACCGGAAGGACGAGTCCATTATGCACCTGAGTGACATCACTCATCCCAACCAGCTCCGAAACCTGAACCTGAGCCAGTTGCGCAGCCTAGCCCGCCAGATTCGCGACAAACATCTGCAGACGGCTGCCAATTCCCCGGTCGGCTGTCATCTGGGGCCAGGGCTGGGGGTGGTGGAGCTGACCTTGGCCCTCTACAAGACCCTCGATCTGGATCGAGACAAGGTGATCTGGGATGTGGGGCACCAGGCTTATGCCCACAAAATGCTCACCGGCAGGTACCACAATTTCCACACATTGCGCCAGAAGGGGGGGATTTCCGGCTACCTGAAGCGCAGCGAGAGCCGCTTCGATCACTTTGGGGCGGGGCACGCTTCCACCAGCATCTCGGCAGCTTTGGGCATGGCCATCGCTCGGGATCGGCGGGGAGACAACTTCAAGGTGGTGGCCATCATTGGGGATGGTGCCCTGACCGGAGGCATGGCCTACGAAGCCATCAACCACGCCGGGCACCTGCCCAAGACCAACCTAATGGTGGTGCTCAACGACAACGGCATGTCTATTTCCCCCAATGTGGGGGCGATCCCTCGCTATTTAAACCGCCTGCGCCTCAGCCCGCCGGTGCAGTTTTTGGCCGACAGCCTAGAAGAGCAACTGAAGAACCTGCCCCTACTGGGATCCAGCCTCAGCCCAGAAATTGACCGCCTCAAGGAAACGGTGAAGCTGGTTACCGCTGTGCAAAACAACAAAGCCGGCATTATCTTTGAGGAGCTGGGCTTTACCTACGTGGGGCCGGTGGACGGGCACAACCTGGCGGAGTTGTTGGATGCCTTTGAGTTGGCCCACGGCATCTCCGGCCCGGTACTGGTGCATGTAGCTACCGTCAAAGGCAAGGGCTACCCGCCTGCCGAAGCGGAACAGGTGGGGTATCATGCCCAATCCCGCTTCGACCTGGCCACCGGCAAGCCCTACCCGCCCACCAAGCCCAAGCCCCCCAGCTACAGCAAGGTCTTTGGCCATGCCCTCTGCAAGCTGGCCGAGCGGGATCCCCGCATCATCGGCATCACCGCCGCTATGGATACGGGCACTGGCCTGGATAAGCTCAAGGAAAAGCTGCCGGATCAGTTTGTGGATGTGGGGATCGCCGAGCAGCACGCTGTAACGTTGGCGGCTGGCATGGCCTGTGAGGGAATGCGGCCAGTGGTGGCCATTTATTCCACCTTCTTGCAGCGGGCCTACGACCAGATCATCCACGATGTCTGTATCCAAAAGTTGCCGGTCTTCTTTTGCTTGGATCGGGCGGGAGTTGTAGGAGCCGATGGCCCCACCCACCAAGGCATGTACGACATCGCCTATCTGCGCTGCATTCCGGAAATGGTGCTAATGGCTCCCAAAGATGAAGCGGAGCTACAGCGCATGGTGGTGACCGGGATCCAGTACACCCAGGGCCCCATCGCCATGCGTTACCCGCGCGGATCGGGTGTAGGGGTGCCTCTGGCAGAAGAGGGGTGGGAACCCCTGCCCATCGGCAAAGCCGAGGTGTTGCGCAGCGGCGGCGAGGTGCTGATCCTGGCCTATGGGTCGATGGTGCATCCCAGCCTGCAGGCGGCGGAGATCTTGAAAGAACACGGCATCTCAGCCACAGTGGTCAATGCCCGCTTCGCCAAGCCTTTGGATACCGAGCTGATCCTGCCTTTGGCCGAACAGAGCCGCTTGGTGGTGACGGTGGAAGAAGGTTGCCTCATGGGTGGGTTTGGCTCGGCAGTGGCCGAAGCCCTGCTCGACGCCGACCTGGCAGTGCCCTTGTTGCGCTTGGGGGTGCCGGATGTGTGGGTGGAGCACGCCACCCCCGAGGAATCCTTGGCAGAACTAGGCTTGAACAGTGCCGGGATTGCCGAGCGGATTCGGGCCAAGTTTCAGGCACGAGTTCTCAAGGGATCCCCTGCAGAACTTCCCACTGTCAATTCCTAAATCTATCCTGAATCTATTCTGAGAGGCCCATCCGCCGGTTGAACTGCTCGATAGCGGCTTGCTGCAGAGCTTCTGCAACAGGGCGGGTGCGCAGGAGGATCTGCACATCTCGCAGCAGGTTTTCTCGCCACAGGTTCTCCCGCAACACCTGCAGGCGGGCGTAGTTGGGATCCAAGCGCATGGCCTTTGCCCCCAGTTCCTCAGCCCGTTCGGTTTCTCCCCGAATGTAGAGGGCAGTCGCCAGGGCCAAATAGGGCTCTGCTACGGCATTGTTCATCTCTATCGTGCGTTCCCAGCGATCGATGGCGGCGTCGAGATCCCCCTGCTCATAGTCCACCAAGCCCATGTTGTTCATGGCCGGCCAGTAGGCGGGATCCAACTGCAAGGTCTTCTCATATTCCTGCCGGGCCGCATCCCACCGATCCAGCATGAGGTAGGCATTGCCCAGTTGGAAGCGAGCGTTGGGGTTATCCGGTTGCAGGGCCACAGCTCGTTCCAGGGTTTCAGCAGCGGCAAAGTAGCTGCCCTGCCGCAAATAAGCCGATCCCAGCGAGTAGAGAACAGCCCCATCTTGAGGAGACAGGGCGCGGGCCTTCTGCAACGAGGCAATCGCCTGCTCCAAGTCCCCCAGTTCTAGGTGGACGTTGCCCAAAACATAGAGCAGCTCTGAGGAGTTGGGCACCATGGCCACGGCCAGTTGCAGGCGGCGCAGCGCTTCTTCCGTTTGACCAAACTGGGCCAGCCGCAGCGAGTCGGTGGCCAGTTGTAGCGCTTGGGCCTGCATCAAGCCCCCATTGGGCAGAGGGACGTGCAGCAACACCTGGGCCTGGGCAGAGCTCCACCCTCCCATCCCCAACACAACTGCCAGGCCCACCGACAAGGCTCGCCAGGGCCGGACGGATAACCGGAACAACAGTGGCGGCATGATACCCACGCAATAAACAGGCCATGCCCATGTTAGCTGCAACAGCCGGGGATCCCTACGTCTTGGTGTTCTCTTCTGCAGCGGCCATTTGAAAGGGCTCTTGAGCTGCTCATGCTCTTCTGCCTGTTGCTGAGGGTGCCCCGGCTTACACAGAGGTGGATAGGCCATGGTTTACCAGCCGAGAGCAGCCAAATCAGAGGCGCCGCCACCGCCGCCCCGATTGGGTGAGCAGATCTTCGGCAGCCTTTGGCCCCCAAGTGCCGGCCTCATAGGTGAACAGAGGCGGTGCAGCACCGCCGCCATTGCCGCTGCCGGGCTCAGACTCCCAGGCCGATAACACCGGCGTCACCACCCGCCAGGCCGCTTCAACCTCATCGGCACGGGTAAACAGCGTTGGATCCCCCAGCAGACAATCCAGGAGCAGGCGATCGTAAGCATCCGGTGTACTCGCTCCAAAGGCAGTCCCATAGCGGAAATCCATATCCACCGAGCGGGTGCGGATCTCTGGCCCCGGCATCTTGGCCTCAAAGCGCAACGAGATGCCCTCATTGGGTTGGATACGCAGCACCAGGATATTGGGGCTCACCTCCCGAGCTGCCGATTGGAACAGGGAAAGGGGCACCTGCTTAAAGTGAATGGCCACCTCCGAAACCTTCTTGGGCAGGCGTTTCCCAGTGCGCAAGTAGAAGGGCACCCCCTTCCACCGCCAAGTATCACACTCCAGTTTCAGAGCGACGTAGGTGGGGGTTTTGGACTGGGGATTGACATTGGGCTCCTGCCGATAGCCCAGCACCGGCTTGCCGGCAATCCAGCCAGGGCCGTACTGCGCCCGCACCGCTGCGGCTGCCACATTGCGGGGATCCGCTAGGCGGGTGGCCTGCAGCACCTTGGTTTTTTCGTTACGCACCCCATCGCTGCGCAGTGAGACAGGTGGCTCCATGGCCGTCAGGCAATAGATCTGCATTAGGTGGTTTTGCACCATGTCTCGCAGGGCGCCGGCAGTGTCGTAGTAGCCGGCCCGATCCTCCACCCCCACCGTCTCCGCCACGGTGATCTGCACATGGTCGATGTAGTTGCGGTTCCAGAGAGGCTCGAAAATGGCGTTGGCAAAGCGGAAGACCAGCAGGTTTTGCACCGTCTCTTTGCCCAAGTAGTGATCAATGCGGTAGATCTGCTCTTCCTGGCAAATTCGCTGCACAAGGCGGTTGAGTTCCTGGGCCGAGGTGAGGTCGTGGCCAAAGGGCTTTTCGATCACCACCCGCGTTTTGGTCGGATCGGCCACCATGCCAGCTGCCCCCAGCTGTTGGATGGCCTGGGCATAGAAGTCCGGCGCCACCGCCAGATAGAACACTCGGTTGCCGCGGGTGCCCCGCTCTTCGTCCAGCTGGCTGAGCAGCTGCTTTAGGCGCAGATAGCTCTCAGCATCTCCGATATCGAGGCGGCAATAGAACAGGCGGCTGGCGAAGTCCTGCCAGAGGGCCTCCGGCCCCAAGTCCTGGGGGGCAAACTCCTGCACGGCAGCCCGCATCTTTTCCCGATAAACCTCGTGAGTCCAATCGCGGCGGGCCACCCCCACCAAAGTAAACTCCGGCGGCAGCCGCCGCTGCCCAAACAGCCGATAGTAGGCCGGGAGCAGCTTGCGGGCGGCCAGATCCCCAGAAGCGCCAAACTGCACCACAATGCAGGGATCCGGGGTGCGTTCTTGGTTGAGACCAACGCGAAGGGGGTTTTCTGCCAGGGTTACCATAGGCCAGCTTGGCTCAAAGAGAAGGATTGGGAAGAACCTAGGGCACCAGAGAACCCTCTAGGCAGCGCAGCACTTCTTCCACGTTCTCGCGGCTGCCGATGATAAGGGGCACCCGTTGGTGGAGAGATTGGGGGACGATGTCTAGGATGGCCTCGGTGCCAGTGGTGGCCGCCCCGCCCGCCTGCTCGGCCAGAAAAGCCAGGGGGTTGGCCTCGTACATCAGGCGCAGCTTGCCCTCCGGTTTTTTCTGGGTGCCGGGATAGAGGTAAACTCCGCCCTGCAGGAGAATGCGGTGAAAATCCGCCACCAGAGCGCCGCTGTAACGGGAGATGTAGCCATCGCGGCGGTGAACATACCGGACATAGTTCTGGATCCCTTCGCTCCACTGGCAAAAATAGCCCTCGTTGAGGCTGTAGACGGAGCCGCGTTCAGGAATGCGGATGTCGCTGCGGGAGAGGATAAATTCCCCCAAGCTGGGATCCAACGTAAAACCGTGTACCCCCTTGCCGACGGAATAGACCAATTGGGTGCTGGGGCCGTAGAGAATATATCCTGCAGCCAGTTGGCGACGGCCCGGTTGCAGCAGGTCTTGGTTGTCCGCTTCCGGGCGATCCTCAAGAGGGTGAAGGACGGAGAAGATAGAGCCGACGCTGAGGTTGGCGTCAATGTTGGAGGATCCATCCAGGGGATCGATCATCAGGGCCAGGCGGCTGAGGGAGCAGTTTTCCGGCAGGCGAGCCGGGGTTTTCATCTCTTCCGAGACCAGCCGACACACCAGGCCCGTTTGCTCCAAAGCGCGAATGAAGGCCCGGTTGGCATAGTCATCCATCTGTTGCTGTTCTTCCCCTTGGACATTGAGGCTGCCGGTAACCCCCAGCGCCCCTTCGATCAGTCCTGCCTGACTCAGCCGCCGGGCGATCATCTTGCCGGCCAGGGCAATGCGGTTCATCAGGGCGCTGAAGTCTTGGGCCTCTGCCGTAAAACTGCCAAACTGCTGTAAAACATGACGGGAGAGGGTGAGCACATCCCGCAACATCTCCCGTGAGGACTCCGTCCCGCTAACGCGGTCGGCACTGCTGGGCACTGCAGGCGAGGGGAGAGGAGAGCTGAGAACCATACGAGGCTTCGCCAACACGAAAGAAAAACACCCATACAAGGGATCCCCGACCCCTGCGTCTTGACCCGGAGTGCAAGGACTCGGTCTTGCCAGGGCGATTGGAACCTGGGATCCCTTCTATTAGGTAGGCTGGCCGATCCTCGGCGCAGGTGCAGACAACTTACAGAGTTGCTTCAGATTTGGTTTGGATCCCTCTTTCCGGGAAAGCTCATGTTCCCCCGAAGAAACGCGGTAGGATGAGTTCTACCCCTTTTCTCCTCTCCCTACTTCGTCCCGGTTTCCTCTTGCAATGATGGCCAATTCCCCTTTCCCGCTGCGCAGCCAAGTGGTTACCCAGGGAGTACAGCGCTCCCCCAACCGCGCCATGCTCAGGGCCGTAGGCTTTCGCGACGAAGACTTCGGCAAGCCCATTGTCGGCATTGCCAACGCCCACAGCACCCTCACCCCCTGCAACATGGGGATCCAAACTCTGGCGGAGCGGGCGGAGGCGGCTTTGAGAACGGCGGGCTGTATGCCCCAGGTGTTCGGCACCATCACCATTAGCGACGGCATCTCGATGGGCACGGAGGGGATGAAATACTCCCTGGTGTCGCGGGAAGTGATTGCCGATTCCATCGAGACGGTGGTCAACGGCCAGAGCATGGATGGCCTCTTGGCCATTGGCGGCTGCGACAAGAACATGCCGGGGGCGATGATCGCCATGGCCCGCCTCAATGTGCCCTCCATCTTCGTCTACGGCGGCACCATCAAGCCGGGTCACTACAATGGCCGCGACCTCACCATCGTCAGCGCCTTTGAAGCGGTGGGGGAGTTCAGTGCCGGGCGCATCTCCGAGGAAGAGCTGCTGGCGGTGGAGCGCCATGCCTGTCCCGGTGCCGGATCCTGCGGCGGCATGTACACGGCCAACACCATGTCCAGCGCGTTTGAGGCTATGGGGATGAGTCTGCCCTACTCCTCCACCATGGCTGCAGAAGACGAAGAGAAAGCCGAAAGTGCCGCCCAATCGGCCAAGGTCTTGGCAGAGGCCATCAAAGCCAACATCCGCCCCCGCGACATCATCACCCGTAAAAGCATTGAAAATGCCATCTCGGTGATCATGGCCGTAGGGGGATCCACCAACGCCGTGCTCCACTTTCTGGCCATTGCCCATGCGGCAGAAGTGCCCCTGACGCTAGATGATTTCGAGACCATTCGTGCTCGCGTGCCTGTCCTCTGCGATCTCAAGCCTTCAGGGCGGTTTGTGGCCACCGACCTGCACCGGGCCGGTGGGATCCCCCAGGTGATGAAAATGCTGCTCAACCACGGCCTGCTGCACGGGGACTGCCTCACCATCTCCGGCCAGACCATCGTCGAAGTCCTGCGGGATGTGCCGGACGAGCCTAGCCCGGATCAGGAGGTGATCCGCCCTTGGCACAGCCCCCTGTATCCCCAAGGGCATCTGGCCATCCTCAAGGGGAATCTGGCTCCCGAAGGAGCAGTAGCCAAGATTACCGGCGTCAAGAACCCGCAAATTACCGGGCCGGCGCGGGTCTTCGATTCAGAGGAGTCCTGCCTGCAGGCCATCCTCTCCGGCCAGATCCGAGCAGGGGATGTGGTGGTGATCCGCTACGAAGGCCCCAAAGGTGGCCCCGGCATGCGGGAGATGCTCTCGCCCACTTCGGCCATCATCGGCGCCGGCTTGGGGGATAGCGTTGGCCTGATCACCGATGGCCGCTTCTCCGGCGGCACCTACGGCATGGTAGTGGGCCATGTGGCTCCCGAAGCCTATGTGGGGGGCACGATTGCCCTGGTGGAGGAAGGGGATCTCATCACCATTGATGCCCCGGCTCGCCAGTTGCACTTGCATGTGAGCGAAGAAGAGCTGGCCCGCCGCCGCGCCCGCTGGTCTCCTCCTGAGCCTCGCTACAAACGGGGCACCCTAGCCAAGTACGCCAAGCTGGTCTCCAGCAGCAGCCTGGGGGCAGTGACGGATTTAAACCTGTGGGATTAATTTCCCTCACCCCCGGCTCGTCTCCCAGAGGGAGAATTGGTACTTGAGAGATAGCTCCAGATTCCTGACCCTGCAGGGATCAGCCTTGCTGGGTTAAGTGCAAGAAAGCGGCAGAGATGAAGGATCCCTGCCGCTGGGTTTTATGGGCTGACGGCCTCAGAGACAACTAGGTACCGATGATCCCGCCGTCATTTTTGGTGATCACCACCACCGCCGAGCGGGGGTAGAGATTGGGGTCGTAGTCTGGCCAGCGAGAATTGACCTTGCCGGCAGCAAAGTCGTCCTCGCTGGTGCTGGCGCCTGGGTGCTGCACGTTGATGAACATGGTGCGCTGATCGGGAGTGGTGACCACACCGGTGATCTCTTGCCCAATTGGCCCGGTCAAGAAGCGGCGAATTTCCCCTGTATCCGGATCGGCAGCCAACATTTGGTTGTTGCCAAAAGGCGCAAACTCCTCTTTGTTGAGATTGCTGTCGCTGGTGTCGGTCTGGATCCAGAGGCGACGGCTGGCATCGAACCACAGACCATCGGGAGAGTTGAAGATGTTGTCTTCATTGAGGGGCTGGCCCGATAGCTTGCGGCTATCTTCCGGCGGCCCGGCCAAGACAAAGAGATCCCACTCGAAACGGGTGGCTTGAGGCCGGTCGTTGGCTTCCTTCCAACGGATGATGTGACCCCACTTGTTTTTGGGACGGGGGTTGGCAGCGTTCACCTGGTCTTGTTCCCGACGGCTGTTGTTGGTCAGGGTGAAGTAGACCATGCGGGTTTGCGGATCCACCGCTCCCCACTCAGGCCGGTCCATTTTAGTAGCACCGACAAAATCCGCCGCCGTGCGGGTATTCACCAACACGTCTGCTTGGCTGGTGAAGCCGTTTTCCGGGGTTAGACCGTTTTTCCCAAACACCAGCGGCAGCCACTCCCCTGTGCCATCTTCGTTGAACTTGGCCACATACAAGGTGCCATTGTCCAACAGATGTCCGCCCGCCGTTTCCTTGCGGTAGGGCTCGGCAGAGACGTACTTATAGATGTACTCAAAGCGGGCATCGTCCCCCATGTAGGCCACAATCGGCTGGCCTTCCACCGGCGGCTGGAACACCACGCCTTCGTGGGCGAAGCGGCCCAGAGCGGTGCGCTTCTTGGGAGTGCTGCTGGGATCAAAGGGATCGATCTCCACCACCCAGCCAAAAGTGTTGGGCTCATTGCGGTAGTCTTGGGTGGCATCCGCAGCGGTGGGGGTGGCATTGAAGCGGATGAACTCGTCCGCCTTGTTGCTGGCCAGCTCCCAGCCGTAGCGGGAAGTCTCGGTGCTTACGCCGTAGCGCTTGTGCTCCCGGGGCAGGTTGGGCTTTTGGTCGGGGCCTTTGCTGGTGTTGCTGAAGTAGCCAGCCCAGTTCTCCTCACAGGTGAGGTAGGTATTCCAGGGAGTGACGCCGTGGGCGCAGTTGTTCAAAGTACCCCGGGTCATTGTGCCTTCAGGGCTGAACTTGGTTTTCACGAAGTCGGATCCCCGCACTGGCCCTTGGATCTCCATGAGGGTAAGACCGGTGATGCGGCGGTTGAGGCGATCCCGCACCACTTCCCAACTGCCGTCTCCCTGCTGCTTGATGTGGACAATGCTCACCCCGTGGCCATTCAGCTCTTTCAGCACCTGGTCGGGATCGCGGCTGCCGTCAGGATTGGTGGGATACAAGTCGGAATCCAGCTTTTGGCCCACAGCCGCAGCATGCATAAACCGAGGCTCGACGTACTCGTGGTTAAACACCAGCAAACCCTCGGTGGAGCTGCCCTGCCAGGGATCCTTCCCTTCGATGGGGAAGAAGTGCATGCCATCGTGGTGGCTGCCCACCTGCATTCCCTGCTCGGCACCGGTGTTTTCCAGCTTGAACTGTGGATAGGTGCCGGTGATGGGAGTACCCCAAGCCAGCAGCGGACGGGCAGTGTAGCCTTCGGGCACCACCAGTTTGTCTTCCGCGCTCACAGGAATTGCCTTGAAGCCCAGCAAAGCACTGCCACTGGCGGCTTTTGCCGATTTGGAAGCACCGTTCAGCGCAGGCAAGCCAAAAAAGGTGGCCACCGCCGCAGCAATTCCCCCCTGCAACACTTGACGCCGCTGCAAACGGCTCTCCAGGATGCTGCTGAAAGTGGGGTTGGGAGAGTGGTTACACATAGGCTCGTCTCCAGGACGAAGCTTAGGGCCATGCGAATGGATACTCACGTTGACTTCTCCTCTTGTCTTGACAAGTTTTGTTTAGAAACTTGGCGAGTCTTATAAAACAGCACCTAACCCCTGCGCTACTCTATTCGCGCATGAGGATAGGCACTACAGAGTTAGTGGCTTGAAGTTAAGAGAAGACTAAGCTCAGATTAAGCCTTGCAAGTGTAAACAATTTCTTTAGATTGAAGCAGCAGTTTCTTAATCATTTGTTGCAACGAGAAGAAGACTTGGTTTAAGTCAATTAGATCAAGTGCCAATAAAGTAGTCTGCAGTCCTTAGAATTGCGATTCTTATGCGATTCTTAGAGGTCTTTTCGTAACCTAGAGAACAAATACACCCCATCTTGGTGGTACAGAAGCTGGAATTGAGTTTCCTTCTGTAAAGCTTCAATCAGGACACGGGAGAACTCTGGAGTGCTGCGCCACCCCGGATGACGGGTGTTGAGCAACACATAATCAAAGGGATCCCACTGAGAGGGCGGGGATCCATTGAAGCGGCCCTCGTCTGTAAAGTAGATTACAGGTCGCTGGGTGAGGTGAGGGCTGATCTCGTGGGTGGTGAGGACGCCCCCTTGGGTGGTGATCTGGGCAAGAGCCTGTCGGGTTGCCTGCCAAGTGTCCAGGGAGCTGAGATAAATCGAGCCGAAAAAGGTGTATTTCCCCAAGGCCAAAAAGGCCAGCGAAGACCAGATCAGGGGCAGTTTTCCATCTTTTATAAAATGGCTCTGCAAGGGATGGTTTTTCACATTCTCGATGACGGCCAAGAACAAGAAAGGAACGATAGGCAAAGCGTATTGATGTACCAGATCCCGATAGGCGGGGTTGCTGGAGAGTATATTCAAACCCAGGGTAGGCAGGGCAGGGATCCAGGGATCCCAATGCCGCCAAGAGAGACCCCAAGCCAAAGGCACGACCAACAAAACTCCATAAAGCAGGGTGTCCAGGGAGAAGACTTTGCTCAAAACCAGCATCGGTCTCAAGATTAAACCTTGAACAATTTCCGCAACAGAATTCCCTAGATAGTCGTAATGAGAAACGGCTGCCGGCTCGCTGCCGCTGAAGTGAGGAATGACCCCAAAAGTGGCTATCCCAAACCAAGCTGATCCTGCCGCAATTGCCGTCCAGCCGCCCACTTGGCAGCGCTGTTGCCAGCGTTCTTGAATTCGTCCTTTTTCCCAAAACAACAGCCAGACTCCCAGAGCAACAACATTGAGAGATAACACCGCCTTACAGCCAAGAATGCCGCTCAAACAGAGAAGGAACCCCCTCAATTTTCCAGAGCGAATGCAGAGCACAGCCGCCAAGAAAAGGGGAACGGCCAAAACCTCTGGATGAAAATCAAAAAGGTTGGCGTTAAAAATGGCCGGATAGAGAAGATAGGCTGTGGCAATCACCATCACTTGGCTGGGATCGACCTTGGCCTGAAGTGCAAGGTGATAAATAGCCAATGCTCCCAAGGTTAACGCCAGGGATTGGAGCCCAAACAGCCAATAGACCGAGGGGACAATGCGGTACAAAAAGCTGATGGGATAGAGAATAAAGGCTGCGTGGTCTCCCAAGATGTGGATCCCTCGAATGGTCGAAAACGGGACCTCTCCCCGACTGATTAGATAGATGGATTGGTCGAAGATGCCAAGATCATATCCTCCAGACTGAAACAGGTGATGCCGGACAACACTACAGCCAAAGAGAATGAAGAAATTAAAAATCATGATTGCCAGCAGAAGTGGAGGCAGAGGACGATCCTTCATAAGAACTAGGGCTTTTGATTTATAGATTTTGGCAAGGTAACTTTATCGCTTTTCTCAGCCTTGCGTGACATCCTAGCGAGATCTGGATTCGGCAGAGGCTCCGCCGCAATTCTGGACATTTCTCTTTCCTCGGGAGTAAGAGGAATGGCTCAAGCTTGTTGGAGATAACGATACAGATGAGTTAGGACTGGTTACGACAAGAGGGTGTGATTTGGCCCAAGATGGCAGCATGTCTTGCCCCAGTTGCTTCCGGTAAATTGTTGGTCTTACCTTGCCAGGTTTTATAGGCCAATACCGCGAAGGCAAGGGCCTCTTTGGCCTTAGAAGGGATCCCCACTTGGTCGGAAGTCAACAGGGTTGTGGTCGGCAGTTGTTCCTGCAGCAGTCGCATAAGGACAGGGTTTTGGGTGCCGCCACCGCTGAGGATAACTTGATCTGGGGTCGCGGGCAAAAAGTCCCTATAGGCTTGGGCAATGGAGCAGGCTGTGAACCCCGTGAGGGTGGCAATACAGTCGTGAGCGGATATAAATTGGGTCCAAATTTGCTCCAAATAAAGGGATCCAAAATACTCCCGACCAGTGGTTTTGGGCGGTGCCTTTTGAAAATAGGGATCCCGCATCCATTCTGTAATTTTTTCCCAGTGGATCTGGCCTTGGGCAGCCCATTTTCCGTCGCGATCAAAGGCTTGATGTCCCTGACTGGCCCGCATCACCGCCAAATCAATCAAAACATTGCCGGGGCCGGTGTCGAAAGCCAAGGGGGATCCCCCACTGTAGAGGCTGGGGAGATAGGTGAGGTTGGCAATGCCGCCGATGTTTTGGGCCACACGATGAAGGTGGGGATGCCTCAACAGCAGCCAATCCACAAAAGCTACCAAAGGTGCGCCTTGACCTCCTGCCGCCATGTCCCGCGCCCGAAAATTGCTCACCACCGGGATCCCGGTCAGCTCGGCAATAACTGCAGCTTCACCGATTTGCAAAGTCGAAGCTTCTGGCCCACTGGGGTTATGCCAAAGGGTTTGACCATGGCTGCCGATGAGATCGATCTGTTGGGGGGTAAGATGGGCCGCCTGGATCCCTTGCAAGGCCGCTGCCGCAAAAGCTCGACCCAAGCGAAAGTTCAAGGTGCAGATGTGATCTACCGTGCCGGTTTTGGGATCCGCAGCCCGCAAAATCTCCGCCCGCAGCGTTGGGGAATAGGGGATCGTCTGGAAATGCATTAACTCCCACTGTAGGGAATCGTCGCCCTCGATGCGGACGATGGCTACATCGATCCCGTCTACCGAAGTGCCCGACATTAGGCCGACGACGATCATCTTGCTGGGGGCTCGCACCAGAGGCTTGAGAAGGTCTAAAGTTTTGCCCTCTTTCTCCCCTCCCCTTTTTAGGATACAGGCAGGGTATCCAGAGCTACCGTGTGGGGGACTATGAGTGAAGCCATCCGCTACGACCTTCTTTTGGTGGGGGGAAGCTCCTCCAACTTGATCTTGGCCCACCGCCTTTTGGATCTGGCCAAGCTCTCTGGGCTGAAAATCTCTATTGCCATTTTGGAAAAAGCCCGCCAATTCGGCGGTCACATCGTCAGTGGCGCCATCTGCAACCTCCAAGTGATCGCCAAGCTCTTCCCCGATTTTGAAAGCCAAGGATTTCCCCACGAAGGCCGGGTGGAAGCCAATCACTTGAGCGTGTTGGGATCCCAACAGCGCTGGGATCTGCCGGAAGCGGTGATCCCGCCGGGATTTCGCAAGCAGGGACAGTTCATTCTCACCCTCAGCCACGTCATCCGTTGGCTGGCCGAAACCCTGCAGGAAAAAGCCAAAGGGATCCCAAATGTTACCCTCGATGTGTTCCCCGGCTTTGCCGCCCATGAAATCCTCTACGAGGGGGAGCGGGTGATCGGGGTACGGGCAAGCGATTCTGGCCAAGTGTACGAAGATTGCATCTTTGCCGAACTCACCTGCTTTGGCGACAAAGGCTTCATTTCCAAAGATCTCATCGAGAAGTTTCAACTGCGCCCCAACCCGCAATTGTGGTCGGTGGGGGTCAAAGAGGTGTGGCAGATCCCCCAGTCCCTGCAGGGGCAGGTGTGGCATACCTTGGGCTACCCGGTTTTGGATGGTAGCTTCAGCGGCGGCTTCGTCTATGGCCTTAAGGAAAACCGCCTGGCTTTGGGTCTGATCATCGGCCTCGACAGCAAAAACCCCAACCTCAACCCCCAGCAACGTCTGCAGGAGTTCAAGGCTCACCCCTGGATCCAGTCCCTAATTGCTGGCGGCAGGTTGCTCAAGTACGGGGCTGCCGTGATTCCCGAAGGGGGCTACCACAGCCTGCCCACCCGGTTTGGCGTTGAGGGAGCCCTGCTGTTGGGGGATGCGCTGGGGGTGTTGGATGTGGGCAGCTTGGCCGGGGTGGATAATGCCATGGAAACCGGCTATCTGGCGGCGGGCCTCATTCACGATGGCTTCTTGAAAGGGGATCTGCGCATCCAAGCCGACTATCAAAAGGCGGTGATGGAAAGTGCAGTGGGGCAAAACCTCTACCGCAGTCGCTATTTCCGCGAGGCTTTTTTGGAAAACTCCCGCCTGCTGGAAGAATACTTACCTCAGGTGTGCCGCAGCGTCGATGCCGGCCACCCCTGGCTGGGATCCCTGCGCTGGGGCCTGCAGGATCCCGTTCGCCGCGGACGAGAAACTCTGCGCGCCTACACCCTGCTCACCGGGCGGGTCAGCCCCAGCGAGCCACCCCCGCGCAGCTATGTGGCCCCCCACGCTGCCATTCAAGCGGATTTTGTGGCCCCCACAACCTTGGCTCCCCAGGAATTGGCCTCTCGACCGGGCTATTTCTCGCGGCCCGATGCGGTTTTTTTCGCGGATCCCCGCTACCCCGAGGGTAACCGTCACATCCTGGAGTTCGACGCCGAAACCTGCCGCCGGTGCATCGCCACCTACGACAAGCTGAATCGCCCCACCCCCTGCGTTGCCGACTGCACAGCAGAGGTACACCACATCCGCGACCAAAATGGCATCCGCTCCCATGCCATGTCTTTGGAAAACTGCATCCAGTGCCGCACCTGCGAGATCATCTGTCCCCACTTAAACTTGCGGGTCAACCCCAGCTACGAGGGATCCGGGCCGGATTTCTATGGGCTGTAGCCGTTGCTGAGGTTAACTCAGTTCGCTGCAGCTCGCCTGATCCTGGGGATCTAGCAATTATCCAAAGCAGAATGGATCTGGCCATCTTGGCCGGCGATCCCAGGGATCCAAGCAACCTTGGAAATTGGCTAGGTTGGGTTAGGGCTTGTTGGAGATCTTTTGTCGGTGAGCGATTCTTTGGATGTCCAGGCTCCTCTGCCCGCCATTTTGGCCGATCTGCAAAAAGCCCTGGGATCCCTGGGGTTGGGTTATCTCCAGGTACAAGCGCGGCTTTCCGGCCACCGCCTGTTGCTGCGCCTAGAGGGGGATCCCTTGCCTGAGCCGGATGCTTTGCTGGGGAGCCTCTCGCCGGCCTTGGAGCAAATGGCGCTGACCCACAGGCAGCGTCAGGTGGAGCTGTTTGGCTTTCTGGCCAATGAAGGGATCCCGGAATGGCACTGCGAGTGGCGCTACCAGCCCCAGCCCAACCCCAACAGCCCTCTGTATCGCGCTCAGCGGGGGGATGAGGTGGCCATCCAGCAGGTGTTCAATTACCTGTTGCGTCCGGAAGGGATCCAAGCACGGGTTCATTTCCATCCCAAACTGGGCCTCCTGCAGGTGAACTTGCAGGCGGCAGAAGCCCCGGATCCGGATTGGGCTAGGGATTTTCTGCGGCGAGCCTTGACCCGTCTGGAATGGACTTTCTTGCAAAGGCTGCGGCTTTCCGGGCAAAAACTGGGCTCCTTTTTCCCGGCCTGGAGCCAGGAGTTCGATCTCAAACAGCCCGCCTTTTGGCAGTCCCCGCAGGTGCCCTTGACCGGGCGATCCCCCATCTCAGAGAGAGAAATCTCTCCGCTGGATAAGCCGCCACCCCCTTCTCCTGCCTCCCAGACTGAATCTCCGGGTGTCAGTTGACGGAGGAGATAGTAAGTAGCCGAGCGTTTGCAGCCGCTGGCTGAGCGTATTCTGAAGGACAGTGCTCGTTGGGGTTGGCCATGCGGGTTGTTTTTTTCGGCACGCCAGAGTTTGCCCTGCCTTCGCTGCAGATCCTGTTGCAGCCGCAGTCCCCCTTTGAAGTGGTGGGATTGGTCTGCCAGCCGGATCGGCCCCAGGGACGGGGACAAAAGGTGCTTCCCCCCCCTACCAAGGTTCTCGCCCAGGCCCACGGGATCCCGGTGTGGCAGCCTGTCCGCCTGCGGCGGGATCCCCAAGTGCTGGCGGCTCTGGAGGCGCTGGCTGCCGATGTGTTTGTGGTGGTGGCCTACGGCCAGATCTTGCCCCTGACGGTGTTGCAGATGCCCAAGCTGGGCTGTGTGAATGTGCATGGATCCCTCCTGCCCGCCTATCGTGGCGCTGCCCCCATCCAGTGGGCTATTGCCAACGGCGAAACCGAGACCGGCGTAACCACGATGCTCATGGATGAGGGAATGGATACGGGGGCCATCCTGCTCCAGGCCAAGCTACCCATTGGGCCAGAGCAAACCAGCCTAGAATTGGCACCCCAACTGGCTCAACTGGGGGCAGAACTCTTGGTGGAAACGCTCTTGAAATTGGAGAAAGGGGAACTCACCCCTATTCCTCAGGATGGATCCCGGGCAACCTACGCCCCTCTGCTCAAAAAACAAGACTTTCACCTCGACTGGCAGCGCCCTGCCCAGGCCTTGCACAACCAAATCCGCGCCTTTTCCCCCAACTGTTTCACCGGTATAGAGGGACAGCGGATAAAGATTGTCCGCTCCGCCTCTCCCCAACTGCACTCGCCACCCCCTGAAATCCCCCAGGGCAGTCCCGGAGAAGTGGTGGGGTTGGCCAGAGGAGAAGGGATCTACGTAGCCACAGGAGAGGGATCCCTGTTGATCCGGCGGGCGCAACTGCCTGGCAAAAAAGAACAGTCCGCTTGGGACCTGGTCAATGGCGGCCAGCTCAAGGTGGGGATGCGCTTTGAGCCGCTGCCCAATTCTTGAGAGCCCACACACAGGGATCCCTTGGGCGTGGTCAACCCAAAGACGGCGAACCTGTCCGTTGCCTTGATTCTACTCTCTCTCTCTGGGAGAAAGGCTGGGGGTGAAGACTACTCCGGCTGGGGAAACTCCTGCCAAAGGTTGGTGCGCTGGCGCAAGCTGAGGAACTGTCCGCCGCCGAGGATAAGGTGATCCAAGACCGGGATCTGCAGCAGTTGCCCCGCTTGCAAGAGTTGCCGGGTAAGGGCAAGGTCTTCTGGGCTGGGATCCAAGCTCCCGGAAGGGTGGTTGTGGGCGACGAGGATGCGACTGGCCCCCTGTTTGATGGCGCTGCGGAAAGTCTCCCGCGGATGAGACAGGGTTTCGGTGGCGGTGCCCCGGGTTACAATCTGCTGGCTGAGCAGACGGTGCTTGACATCCAAGTGCAAGACGGCAAAGTGCTCTTGAGATTCCCACATCAAGTCACCACTCAGAGCCATAGCCGCTTGTTCTGGCGACTCAATGGCTGTCCGGTCTGGCGGACGACTCAAAAACACCCGTCGTCCCAGCTCGATGGCGGCCAACACTGTGGCTGCCTTGGCCGGGCCAATGCCTTCAATTTGCAGCAGCTCCCCTGCCTCCACCTGGCGCAGTTGGGCCAAGGGATCTCCTTGGGCTTCCAATTTTTTCAGGAGCAACTGGGCGAGGCCGACTGCCGAGAGCTTGCCTGGCCCCTGGCCAGTGTTGAGCAAGATGGCCAGCAGCTCGGCGTGGGAGAGGTGCCTTGCCCCTTGGCTGAGCAGCCGCTCGCGGGGACGATCTTGGGCAGGAATATCGCTGATGCGCAGCACGTACTGGCTCATCTGGGGCCTAGGGAGGAGAAGAGGTTTTTTTCAACAGCCAAAAGGGACTGCGGCGCTCGACGACCCGCCAAGATCCCAGAATGGCTGCCTGTTCGCCCTCGGGAGCTGTAAGTTCAGCTACAAAGGGATCCCAGGTAACCAGGTAGTCGGGCGCCTGCCCCTGGGCTTGCCAGTCGGCCAGCTCTTCTGGGCTGGCGGCGTAGGGAACCTGCAGCGGGCCATAAAAATAGGGTACAAAAGAGCGAAAGCCGTACAGGCCCACCGTTCCAGAGAGAGCCGGCTGGGCGTTGTTTTCGGAAGTGGCAAACTGCCGGAAAAAGTGGACGGCTCCTCCCTGGGTGTGTTGCAGCAGGCGGGGGAAGACCCAGCACCAGGCCAGTTGGGCGCTCAGTCCCGTGGCCAAGAGCAAAACTGTCCAGCCCCAAGCCCGCCGCCGTCCTCGACTCCAAAGGAGAATTCCCAGCAGCAGGATCGCGGCGGGGACGTAGGTCAACACCGGCCACTCCACCTCAGCCTGCAGGTATCCCAGCACCAAGCTGCTGGAAAAGTCGTCAGGGATGCCGGCAAAGACCCATGCTTGGACTAGCCCAGCGGGGTCCTGGGATCCCAGCCAGGGCAGCAACAGCCACAGGGCCAGCCAAAACAAGCCACTGAGCAGGATCCAGGCACTTTCCCAAAAACTGGGCCCTCTTTTCTCAGCAACCAGGCGCTGCAAGCGCAGGGCAGCAAAGTAGGCCCCAATGGGGTACAGCAGCGAGGTGTAGTGAACCAGCTTGGTTTGCACCAGCAGCGAAAACAGGGCCAGCACCACCCCAAAAGCCACCAACAGCAGAGATTCTGCCCGCCGAGTCAAATCCACCGAGCCCACGCTCCTGGGGATGGGCTGCAGGATCTCGGCCAAAGCCAGAGCGCCCCAGGGAAAGCACCCCAGGGCAAAGGCCAACAGATGAAAATAAACCGGGCCGGGATGCCCATCTGAGCTGGTGAGGATGCGCCATTGGTAGCGCCCAAACTCTTCCACCCATTCTGGCCCCCGTTGCACCCCCTCCAACGCCAGCCAAGTGAGGGGAACAGTCACAGCTAGGCTGAGGAAAACCAGGCTCTCCCCCCATCGAAGGGGAGGATCCCGTTGCCAGAGCTTGTAGAGGATCCAGATAGCCAGGGGCAACACCAGCCCCACCGGCCCTTTGGCCAACACTGCCAAGCCCAGGGCCAGCGCCCCCACCGCTCTCCACCTGCGTCCAGAGTACCCGGCCCGCCAGGCCTCCTCGGCGGCCCAAAGGGATCCCAGACCCACCCCCATGCCCAGGTTGAGTAGCGGGTCGATGAGACCAGTTTTGTAAAAAAACAAGGGCAGGTAGCCTGTCAGCAGTAGGATCCCCCACAGGCAGCCAAACCCCACCCCACGCAGATGGGATCCCCACCCCACCAGCAGCGCCACCGTGATCCCGCCAGCAAAAGCATTGGGCAAGCGCGCTGCCCCTTCGTTCATCCCTAAAACAGCCATGGACAGGGCCTGCAGCCAAAAAAAGAGAGGGGGCTTCTCGAAAAAAGGCTCCCCGTTGATGGCCAACGAGAAAGGATCCCCGCTGGCCAGCATCTGCCGCGCCAAGCTGGCGTAGATCAGCTCATCCCAGTCGAACAGGTAGGGGATCCCCTGACCTACCCACAGCCACAGGCCGGCCAAAAGCCCCATCCCCAGGGATCCCTTGAGGCGGCCCAGAAAGCTAGGCATGGAAAGCTTCTGAAGACACCACCCGGCCCACGCTCTGAGGCGAGCGCAGGAGGCGGAGCAACTGGGCTGCCAGAGCGGATCCCTCTGTCTCTACCGGAATCTCCACCCCACACCAACGGCTGGAGCTACCCTGCAGGGCAGCTATCCACTCCGGGGCAAGGGATCCCCGCGCCACCCCGATCAATTGCGGCAGAGGCTCCCGACGATACAGCCCAATCCAGCGCACGGCCAGCTGAAAGGGCCCAGGCCGGAAGCGGGGGTTTGGGCTGCCATCGGCCTCGAACTTGCTTAGCATCAGTTGCAGCGAGTAGATCTGGCGACTATTGAGAGGGGGAGCAGAAACCCGGCGGGCGCGGAACGTGGCAACCATCTCCGCAAAGGGGATCTGAACGGTCTGCTCTTCTCCCGGCGCAGTGTCGAACGCATAGCCGTAGGCGGGGCTGTCCCAGCCGCCTTGATCCCGCAGTAAGACCTTATACCGCTGCCCATCCCCTCGCAGGCGCAGCTCCAGACCGGCAAACCCCGACAAGTCCAGCGGCGGCTGCCAATTGCGGGTGCGCGTGGAAACAAACCCCCCAAAGTTGGCCGTGGAAACTTGCCCTGTAAACAGAAGCTGCCCCTCCCCCCACTGCAACTGGCTTTGGCTCACCCCTCCCATGACCACATCGTCCAAAATGCCCCAAAACCGGTTCAGATCTGGGTTGGGCCGGCGAAAGTCGAACAGCATCCGCTCCGTTTGCCCACTGCTGCGCAATTGCTCCAGATAAGCCTTGGCCGTTGGTGGATCCCCCAAACCTAGGATCACGGTTGCTGTCGCCCAATCTGGCGTATGGCTCACCTCCACGCCCTGCTGCCGCAGGGCCTCCGCCAACCCGTCAGGCAAACCTTCCCCCACCACCCCTATCTGGATAGCGACCGGCTCGGAAAGAGAAGGTGGCACAAAATCATCCTCCACGGCCTGGAACCCATTTTGAACCCGACGCCACACCTCCGCCAAAGGCAGGGCCTCATAGTAGGTGAGCGTGTTCCAGAACCGCCCCAGATCCCAAGGCATGAGTCTACCTCATCTCTTCAGAGGTCTATCCCGGATCCCTAGCTTAGGGCAGCGCCGAAGAACTCCACCGCTTCTGCCAACACGTCTAAAAAGCGATCCACCTCCGCCAACGTGTTGTACAGGTAAACACTGGCTCGGGCAGTGGATTGTACTCCCAAATAGCGATGGAGGGGTTGAGTGCAGTGGTGCCCCGCTCGAACGGCAATGCCTTGCTCATCCAGCAAAGTAGACAGGTCATGGGGATGGACAGCCTCCACCGAAAAGCTAACCAGCCCTGCCCGTCGCGCCGGATCCTTGGGGCCATAAACCGTAATACCCGCTATGTGCTGGATCCCGTCCAACAGGTGGGTAATCAACCTTTGTTCATGGGCATGAACCCGCTCCAGACCGATCTGGCTCAAGTAATCTACGGCTGCCCCTAACCCCACCGCCTGGGCAATCGCCGGCGTACCGGCTTCAAATTTGTGGGGGATATCCGCATAGGTGGCGTGATCCCAGTACACATCGGCGATCATCTCTCCCCCACCCAAAAAAGGGGGCATCGCTCGCAGCAGCTCCCGCCTGCCGTAGAGGACGCCAATCCCCGTTGGGCCACACATCTTGTGCCCCGAAAAGGCCAACCAATCGCAATCCAGCGCCTGGACATCCACAGGCATGTGGGGCACACTCTGGCAAGCATCCAGCAAAACCTTGGCTCCGTAACGATGGGCCAGTTCAGTCATCTCCTGAACGGGGTTGATGGATCCCAGCATGTTGGAGACCTGGGTTACCGCCACCAAGCGGGTGCGGTCGCTGAGCAAAGATTGGTAGTGCTCCAGATCCAACTCTCCCTCTGGCGTGATCTGGATGAACTTGAGGTGGGCTCCCGTCTTCTGGGCCACCCATTGCCACGGGATCAGGTTGCTGTGGTGCTCCATCACCGAGAGGACGATCTCATCCCCCCGCTCCAGATGGCTCAAGCCCCAACTATAGGCCACCAGATTGATGGCTTCGCTGGCATTGCGGGTGTAGATGATCTCCTGAGGAGAAGGCGCGTTCACAAACCGAGCGATCTTTTCCCGCGCCCCCTCATAGGCATCTGTGGCTTCGTTGCTCAGCGTATGCACCCCACGATGCACGTTGGCGTTGCAGTGTCGATAGTAATGATCCATCGCCTGCATAACCGCCAGTGGCTTTTGAGAAGTGGCGGCATTGTCAAAGTAGATTAGCGGGTGGCCGTTGACCTGGCGCTGCAAAATCGGAAAATCTGACCGCACCTGGGCAGCCAGATCGAAAGAATGGTCAAGCTTGAGAGAAGAAAGGGGGGATACCGCCATGGTCTGCGCAAAAAGCCTGCTTCCCTCAGTATGACATCGCTTCCGGCCAGCCTTCGGCAAACCCATCCGCCCAAACCGTTGCAACGGCCAGGGATCCCTTCCGCCCTGACCTGAAAGCGAAGCTTGTCACAAAATGTAACTTTGTGTTAAGTTTGGTTACAGCAACCAATACGAGGTATTAGTAATGCAATCGTCTCCCAGAATCCCTTCTCGTCTGGACTCCGCTTCTGTTGCCCAGTACTACGACACCACCAACGACTGGATCCCAGGCTGGACAGAGCAAGCGGAGCGTTGGAATGGACGCTTGGCCATGTTGGGCTTGGTGATCAGCATTGCTACAGAAGCGGTGCTGGGCCACAGTGTTTTTGCCAGCACTCTCGCCCAGTGGCTAGGTCTGCAATAACCTGCAATAATTTGTCGAAGAACTTTTCGGTAGAGCCACATCGGGCATCTCAGAGAGTTTCTCTTCGGCTTTGAGATGTTACAGCTCTACCCTTTTTGGGAGCTTTTTCACCCTTCAATCCCTATCTCGACAGTCCGATGATGCTTGACAATCCCTTCCTCCCCTACATTGCCGTCATGGTGGCCGGGCTGGTGGCCGCTGTTGTGATTGGCTCGATGGCTTTCTTCAACTCCAAGCGCCCTGCTGGCTGGGAAGGCGCCGGTCGCCCGCGGTACGTGCCGCAGTACGGTCAAGACGGCGATACCCCGCCGGAGTGGGAGATTGGCTGGACGGAGAAGGCCGAGCGATGGAACGGACGGCTGGCCATGCTGGGGTTTGCCATCAGTGTTGTGGTAGAGGCCATTGTGGGCCACAGTGTGTTTGCCTCTGCACTGGGGATCCACTGATCCAAGTTGAAAGCTGTCCGGCGCCCAGTCGTCTCGAGGAAATAAAGGCGGAAGCTATGGAAGCCTGCTTTTTCCTCATGCGTGCTCTTTGTCTTTGCCGTGCAGTACTACCTCGCTTATCTCCTGGAAAGGCTGTACCCAAAGATCGGTGCCTCCTCCATTCGGTTGGTGTCTAGCCATCTGTTGCCTGTCTAATATGATTCTCAAAGGTGAGACGTGCTGGAAGCTCAGAAAGGTTCATAGGGATACCCACAAGCTTGAGTGTCTTGAAAAATAGATGGAAGTTATCTACCTTGTCACAGCGGAAGTAACAATCAGAGCTCTTTGTTGACCTAGACCCTGAGATAAACTCCAGGCGGAATACGTAACCATCCTCACTATCAATGCACAGCTTAATCTCTTTGATAGCCTGGATCCTAAATAACAATCGCTCTGAAGAACCGAAATCCTTGACTCTAACGTACTCCCTACTTATGGCAACGCATCCAAATGAAACCTCTTGTCCACGCTCAATTGCTTCTCTCATGCCTTTCCAGCGCGTGGAGCAAATGTAGCTGGCTACATACCTCATCAAAGGCAAAGACGGGGAAGATATAGATACGACAGGACTTCCTTGGCAATTGATGTAGTAGCTGTAGTATGGGTAGCATTCTGATTTGACAAAACCGACACTCTTCTTACTGAAGCCCACGTTCACTGAGACAATTTCGTTATACCTATAGGCAAGTCTGTTCTGCTTTCCTAGGATGTCACGATAGATGTCATGATAAATGAAGCCATTGCTCAAAATAACAACCCTAGATTTATAGGGTTGATTTGAGTACCAATAGTACCAAAGAAGCATCGATAAACCACCCAACAATCCAGAAAAAGCCATAGCAATAGGAGGTATGCCACTGGCCAAAGTGCTAGGGATCCATGTCCCTAAGGCAGAAAGTATTGCCGATAGAACTGCGAAGATAGGAAGTCCAATAAGTAGCAATGTAGATAAAGATACCGACACAACACGCATCAGCAAAGTAAAAGGGCTCCATTTCTCGATTGGCGTTTCTTCTGTTGTTACGAGGTATCCCAGTGACTTATCCCGTACCAGCTTTGTCTCGGCCTCTAATAACATCACTTATCCCCCCTCACTTCTTGGATAAGCTCCATTGGCAATCTATGCCAAAGTAGTGTTTAGAGACAAACTCATAATCTATTCTGTTTCACCACTGGATAATCTTTTTCTGAACGGCTGTCATACACATGGCAACGCGAGCATTGATCTCATCCTCAGAGCCGAAAATATCCAACTTTTCTTTGAGCCTCTGGATACAGTTTTGTACGGTCTTCTTGCTGGTGTGAATGCGATCTGCGATGGCCTGATCGGTGAGGGCTTCTTTGCAGAGCAAATTCAAGACCTCAATTTCTCGTTCCGTCAGCTTCGTAAGACCGCGCAACTCCCGCGGCATGCGCAATTCTCCATTGAGGGCACTTTTGGCCCCCTCCAAAAACACGGTGCGCCGTTCCATTTTGTTGACCGCGGCAAACCCACCCTGGTGTTTGCTGATCAGGCCCACCAATGGAGTGAGCAGCAGCGGCTCGCTGGAATAGGCCATCACATTCAAGGTGGGGTAGTTCTCAAAGATATGGCGCAGGAACTCTAGGCCAGGCTCGGCAGACTGCTCTCCGCTGGTTTGACCATAGAGCAGATCGGCTACAACCAAGTCTGGTTGTTCCCGCTGCAGGCGCAGGATGGCGTCCATGGGATTGGTGACCGTAATACATTGAGCATCGGCTGCAATGCGTTGCAGCCACTCACAGTTGTTTTGAGCCACCTCTGGATGATCTTCGACGATCAAAAACTTGAGCGGGGCAGTGGGGCTTTCAACCTCGGACATCAATCCACTCCTCTAAATCCTTATCTTGTAGTCCATTCTCTGCCGAGCGAGCTTGGCCGAGATGCGTTCGTCGGCAAGGGATCCGTCTGCAAGCATAGCTCCCAGCCGACTACCCCAGTGTAGCCTCAGGTAGGGGTTTAGAGGTGAACCTGGGGGGGCAGAAAAGAACAGGCTAGGCTAGAGGGTGACGTCGACTGGATCTTAACTGTGGTACCCCTGCAAGATCGCAACCCAACCACCCGCACAGCCTATGTCACTTATGCCTTGGTGATCGTTAATATTCTAGTCTTTCTGTACCAGCTAACCCTGTCGCCACAAGAGCTGGCAGCTTTTTTCCGGGAGTGGGCAGTGGTACCGATAGAGTTGACGGCCAGTTTTCGAGGGGAGATCACCTCTTCGTCGCGTCCGGAATGGATAACCCTATTCACCTCACAATTTCTGCATGGGGGCTTTCTCCACATTGGCGGGAACATGCTCTTTTTGTGGGTTTTCGGCAACAACGTTGAGGATCGCTTGGGCCATGTGCGTTACCTCATCTTTTACCTGGCTTGCGGAGCTTTGGCTGCATTAACGCAGTGGTTTTTCGACATGGGATCCCCCATTCCTTCACTGGGGGCAAGCGGCGCTATTGCCGGCGTATTGGGAGCCTATATTTTGCGTTTTCCACGGGCCGAGATTCTGACCCTGGTGCCCTTGGGTATTTTCATCACAACCCTCTACGTTCCGGCTTGGGTGTTCCTAGGCTTTTGGTTCATCCAGCAAGCCTTCTACGGCATTGCCAGCCTACAGACGCCTACCAACATCGGTATGCAGGGTGGGGGGATTGCCTATTGGGCCCATGCGGGCGGTTTTGTGTTTGGGGCCATTTTGGGGCCGCTGATGGGGTTGTTTTCCGGCAAAAGCCCTTATGACCGCCAAATGACTTGGCAACAACGTGACAGGGATCTGTTTTGATTTGATCAGCTTTGATACTTTCTCAGTCTATTGTTAATCGGATAGCAGCGTGATGGGAGAAAGCCATGGTCAGTCTATCTGCCAAGCCTCTAACGCTGGAGGACTTTCTCCAGCAGCCAGAAACTGAGCCCGCCAGCGAGTTCATCGAGGGAGAAATTATCCAGAAGCCCATGCCACAGGGAAAACATAGCCGTCTCCAACTAAAACTGGGTAGCTTCATTAACGAGATGTTGGAGCCTTCTCAACTGGGAATGGCATTTCCAGAGCTGCGCTGCACCTTCGCCGGATACGCGATTGTGCCCGATATTTCTGTGATCCCCTGGGATCGGATCCCTGTGGATGAAGATGGCACCATTCAAAATCTCATCCCCTTTTGCCCGGATTGGATGATCGAGATTCTCTCTCCCGATCAAAATCCAATGAAGCTGGTCAAAAAAATCTTGATCGGCCTGGATCACGGCTGCCAAATGGGGTGGATCGTGGCTCCCGAAGAAAGGGTTGTTTTCGCCTACCCTGCCGGGCAGCAGCCGACAGTACATGAGGATCCCCAAGAGGTGATCCCCGCTCCCGCCTTCGCCTCAGGGATCCAACTGACAATTGCAACTTTGTTTGGCTGGATGCAAGTTCAAGCTGGCGAGAGCCACAAGTCCAATGCGGGATAGAAAAAGAGTGGATCTCCTTCCATCCCTCAATTCTCAATTCAAATTCAACATTCAGTTGTTGTAGAGGGCAGGGGCTTGGGCAACCGTCTCACCAGTTTGGGGCAGTTCCTGCCGCAGCAGCGCCACCAAGGCGTTGGTGGATTGGTCGTAGAGGCTGGTCACCAGCTTGGGATAGAGGCCAATGCCGATGATTGGGATCAACAGGCAGGCGATGATGAACACCTCGCGTGGCTCAGCATCTACCAATTCTTCGTGTTCGGTGAGCTCTTTGTTCTCTGGGCCAAAGAAAATCTGCCGCAACATCGACAGCAGGTAGATGGGGGTCAGGATCACCCCAACTGCTGCCAGGAAAACCACCACCAACCGGAAGGGGAGAGAGTAGGCATCGGTGGTGGCCATGCCGATAAACACCATGATCTCGGCCACAAAGCCGCTCATGCCGGGTAGGGCTAGCGAAGCCAGGGAGCAGGCGGTGAACATGGAGAAGATCTTGGGCATCTTCAGGCCAACGCCGCCCATTTCCTCCAGCTCCAGCGTATGGGTGCGGTCGTAGGTGGCCCCCACCAAAAAGAACAGGCTGGCCCCGATCAGCCCGTGGGAGATCATCTGCAGCATGGCGCCGCTCATGCCGATCTCCGTCAGGGATCCGATACCGATGAGCACGAAGCCC
The DNA here is from genome assembly GCF_054058195.1 of Thermostichus sp. OS-CIW-29. Classification (NCBI taxonomy): domain Bacteria; kingdom Bacillati; phylum Cyanobacteriota; class Cyanophyceae; order Thermostichales; family Thermostichaceae; genus Thermostichus; species Thermostichus sp. OS-CIW-29. The sequence continues at coordinate 17,721 of NZ_JBSSAB010000028.1, read as the reverse complement.
ATGTGGCTGATGGAAGAGTAGGCGATCTTCCGTTTCAGGTTGCGCTGGGCAAAAGAGGTGAGGGCGGCAAAGATGATGTTCACCACCCCCAACACGATCAGCACTGGCGCAAAGTAAAGATGAGCATCCGGCAGCATACCCGCATTCATGCGCATCAGGGCATAGCCCCCCATCTTGAGCAGGATCCCGGCCAGCAACATGTGAACCGGCGCGGTGGCTTCTCCGTGGGCATCGGGCAGCCAAGTGTGCAAGGGGAAAATGGGCAGCTTCACCCCATAGGCAATGAGGAAGGCCCCATACATCAGCAGTTGGAAGGTGAGTGGATAGGTCTTGTGGGCCAGATCCGTCATGTCAAAGCTGATGGGATCCCCGTAGAAGGCCATGGCCAGACCTGCCACCAAGATAAACAGGGAGCTGAGGGCCGTGTAGAGGATGAACTTGGTGGCCGCATAGAGGCGGTTTGCCCCACCCCAAATGGAGAGGAGCAAGTACACCGGGATCAGCTCCAATTCCCACATCAGGAAGAAAAGCAACATATCCTGCACGGCAAACACCCCGATCTGCCCGCCGTACATGGCCAGCATCAAAAAGTAGAAGAGGCGAGGTTTGAGGGTGACCGGCCAAGCGGCCAAGATGGCTAGGGTAGTGATAAACGCCGTGAGCAGGATCAGGGGCATGGAGAGGCCATCAGCCCCCACCGACCAACTCAAGCCCACTTGGGGTACCCAGGTGTAGCGCTCCAGCAGTTGCAAACCTGTCTGGCCGGGATCGTAGCCGACATAGAAGCCGGCCAGCAGAATCAGCAGATCCGTGACCGCAATGAACAAAGCAAACCAGCGGATCCGCTCGGCCAACTTTTGTGCGTAGGCGCGGGTACTGGGATCCCCAGCCGGTGCTGGGATCAGGGGAATAAATAGGGCGGCCAACACAGGGTAAGCGATGACCGTGGTCAGCCAAGGAAACTCGTGCAAGCTGGGCAGCGCCATGGATGTAACCTCGCTTGTGCCATACCATCAGGGGGATCCCTGCCGGCTGCAATCCGACAGCCCTTTACCAGAATCGCCCTTGAGTATCTATGCTTAGCAAATCTACAGGATTATCTTAAGGCTCCCTCTCCCTTTGCGTTGGGATCCCTGGGATGGAGCAGATGCATGGGTGGATGTTGTACCCGAAAATCAAAATATAGTCTTCCACTGTCCTCCCAAGGTAACCGATCTCATCATGCCTCAGCCCAAACTGATCATCCACGGCGGAGCCGGCAGCGCCCTGGAAGGGGAAAGCAGCCTGGAAAAAGTGAGGGGATCCCTGCGGCAGGTGGTGGAGAGCACCTACGAGCTGCTATTGGCCGGGCAGAGTGCCGAGGCGGCGGTGATGCATGCCTGCCAGTTGCTGGAGGATGATCCGCTCTACAATGCCGGGACGGGGTCGGTCTTGCAGTCGGATGGGCAAATCCGCATGAGCGCCGCTCTCATGAACGGGGCCACCCAGTCCTTTAGCGGGGTGATCAACGTCAGCCGGGTTCAGCATCCCATCCTCATGGCCCAGGCTCTGCAATCAAGCCCGGATCGCGTGGTGGCCGAACAAGGGGCAGCGGAGCTGGCGCGGGAACTGAAGTTGCCGGTCTATGATCCGGCCACTCTCAAGCGGGTTCAAGAGTGGGTGCAGTTGCGCCAAACCCATCCCCCAACTAGGGTTCTCACTGCTCTGGCCATGGGCACGGTGGGGGCGGTGGCGCTGGATCAACAGGGGCAAATCTGTGCCGGCACCTCCACCGGCGGGCGGGGGTTTGAACGGGTGGGGCGAGTAAGCGATTCGGCCACTCCGGCGGGAACCTATGCCAGTGCGGCGGCGGGGGTCAGTTGTACTGGTGTCGGGGAAGATATTTTGGATGAGAGCTTGGCGGCGCGGATTGTGATTCGAGTGGAAGATGGCCTCAGCCTGAAGGCTGCCATGGCCAAGTCTTTTCAAGAGGCCCGCCAACGTCGCCGCTCCTTTGGGGCCATTGCTCTATCGCGCTCGGGCGAGATTGCTTGGGATACCACCACCGACCTACTGCTGGCCGCCTATCACGATGGGCAGGGGATCGGCTTGACGATCTAAACTTCTAGCCGGGCTTGCGGGATTAGACCTGGACAAGCCTGAGGCGGTTGGATAAGAGTAGGATAAGAGTAGAAATAGTACTTAAACAAACCAAGTCTGCCCCCTGGCGGGCCACTGTAGAGCGTTTATGGCACTTCACGCGGAGTTGCACCGTCATTTGGGCGGTTCGGTTGTCCCCCGAATTCTGTGGCGCTATTTTCACCGCCAGGGATCCCCTGTGGCAGAGCGCTTTCCCACCTATGCCGAGTTCGAGGAGTTCTACACCCGCCCGCGCAACACCCTCGAAGATTACCTGGAGCTGCACACGCTGGTGGAACAGGTGCAAACCCTGGAAACCCTGCCCTATTTTATCTACCGCCTGCTGCGGGGAGCCTACGTCTTTGAGGATCTGGCCTACCTGGAGATTCGCTACACTCCCTACCTACGCACGGATCCCAGCCTGGATGAGGCGGAGCGCCTCAAGCAGATGCGCCAGGTAATCGAGACGGTGGGGCAGGCCAGCCAGCAGCGGGAGTATCCCATCGTCACCACCCAGATCGTCTGTTTGCATTCACGCCTGCCCAGCCACATCAACCGGGCCATGGTGGAAGCTGCCGCTGAGTCGGAGTATGTGTGTGCCATCGACCTGGCCGGGGGAGACAAGCCCTACGGCGAACGGATGGACGAGTGGATTGAGCTGTTCAAGTATGCGCTGGCCCGCGGCCTGAAAACCACTGCCCACCTGTACGAAACTTTGGATGGCTGCTACCCACAGTTGCTGCCCTATGTCTCGCGGATCGGCCACGGCATTCAGATCCCCCTCCACTATCCAGAATTGCTGCCGGAGCTGGCGCGGCGAGGCCAATGCCTAGAAGTTTGTCCCACCACCTATCTAAAAACGGGAACCCTGCCCAGTTTGGAGCCCCTCAAGATTGTCTTTGACCGCTGCTTTGAGGCGGGGGTAGATATCGCCATCTGCACCGACAACGCCGGCTTGCACAATGTGCGGCTGCCGTTTGAGTACGAAAACCTGCTAACCCACGACATTATCGATTTCGAGCAGCTCAAACACTGCCAGGAAGCAGCCTTTCGTCACGCTTTTGCCTGGCCCTACAAGGGGCGTCCGGCCTCATTGTTGTCGGAGTTACAGCAGGGGGTATCTGCTTCTTTGGTGGCTCTCTGACCGCCTCAGCAGGATGGAGTCTTTATTCTTCATCCGAGCTTCTTGAGAATAGGGAAGGGATCCGTAACGGAGACAGGGGCAGCTTTCGCAAGGGAAATAACCGCTTGGATCCCTTGTGCAGAGCGATGTTGAGCGGCATCTGAGGGTGGATAGAGCCCGACAGAATCCAATGCTGAGTCTACTGAGCCAAGCATGAAGGTCTATATCAGCGCCGATATCGAGGGGATCGCCGGCATCAGCCATTGGGATGAGGCCACCATCGGCCAGCCGGGTTACGAGGCATTCCGAGAGCAGATGACCCGAGCAGTGATCGCGGCTTGTGAGGGATCCCTGGCTGCCGGAGCCACGCAGATCACGGTCAAAGATGCCCATGACTCCGGGCGAAACCTCATCCCCGAACGGTTGCCGGAGCCGGTGCAACTCATCCGCGGCTGGAGCGGCCACCCCTACTGTATGGTGCAAGAGTTGGATCGCAGTTACGATGCCCTGCTCCTAATCGGCTATCATGCCCGCGCCGGATCTGCTGCCAACCCCCTCGCCCACACCTACACCACCGAAGTTAGCCAAATCCGGCTGAACGGCCAGGCCATCGCCGAGTTTCACCTGGTCAGCCTCACGGCTGCCTATGAGGGAGTCCCAGTTGTGTTTGTAGCCGGAGATGCGGAGGTGTGTGCTGAAGCAAAAGCTTATGACGCCCAAATCGAGACGGTGGTCACCCACAAAGGAATGGGCCAGTCGGTCATTGCGCCACATCCGCAGCAAGTTTTGCGGGCCATCCGCCAAGGTGTAGAGGGATCCCTGAGGCGGCTGCCGGCCTACCGGCCTCGCCCACTGCCGGATCACTTTCAATTGGAAGTGGACTACAAGGATCCCGCTCGCGCCTACCGCAAGTCTTTTTATCCCGGCTGCCGGTGGATTGCCGATTCCACGGTTCGGCTGGAAGTTTCCGAGTGGTTTGAGGTGTTGCGGGCTTTGGAGTTTATTGTGCTCACCTAGCCAGGGATCCAAGCGGCATCTGGATGAGGCGAGCAGCAGCTTCCCTGAGGCTGGTCTCGGAAAGGTCAGACAGCTCAATCCGGGCCCGAAGGCGATTGAAGTTTTGCTGCAGCCCGTGCCGATAGGTGGGGTCATAGTGCTGCTCCAGCAACTCCTGCACAAACTGCGGCCAGTCTTGGGCGTCGATCAGCTCAAACCAACGCTGCAGGCGGGCCTGGCCAAGACGGGACTTCAGAGGCAGCAATTTCCCCTTTAGCGCTTGGGGGTGAGCAATCCAGTGGGGATAGTGGGCGATCAGCCCCTTCACCCGCTCCTCTAGAGGCAACTGCACTTCGACACAGTCGGCTTGGGTAAGGGCTTGCCAAAGGGCAGGCGGCAGATGGAGCTGGCCCACTTTGGCACTCTCAGCCTCCACCCAGACTGGCTTGGCGGGATCCCACTGGAGAAAAACCTGCACCAGTTGACTTTCAAAGCTCTTCTGACCGGGCTGTGGCACCCCCCACTCGGCCCCCAGGAGGGATCCCCGGTGACAGGCCAGCTTTTCCAGATCGAGGACTTGGGATCCCTGTTGGCGCAGATGGTGAAGCAACTGGGTTTTGCCGCTCCCTGTTGGTCCGCAGAGCACTCGGTAGGTAAATTCCTGGGGCAAGATCTGCAGCTGTCGGCGCACCCAGGCCCGGTAGGTTTTGTAGCCACCTTGCAAAACCGTAACCTGCCAGCCCACCTGGGACAACACCAATGCCAAGCTGGCAGAGCGCTGCCCTCCCCGCCAGCAGTAGATTAGGGGCCGGTAATCGCGATCTTTATCGGCAAAATGGGTTTGCAAGTGGCGACTGATGTTCTGGGCCACCAAGCTTGCCCCTCGTTTGCGGGCTGCGAAGGGATCCACCTGCTTGTAGAGCGTGCCCACCTCCGCCCGTTCTGTATCGTAGAGTACAGGCAAGTTGATGGCTCCCGGCCAATGATCCTCTGCGAACTCTGCCGGAGAGCGCACATCGATAATTTCGCTGTAGGTGTGCAGCCAGGGCTCTGCAGTGAAGTGAATCGGAGGAGACACAAACCTGTGGATGGAAATGGCAAGCTAGCGCAATCTTGAACAGTTTCTAGCTTAGCCAACGCTGCTGCTCAAGGAAGCCCAGGGCTAACCCTAGCCTATCCCCTCGCAGGTGGACTTCTCGCTTTTCCAGAAGTTTAGGCAAGGTCTCTGGAACATGCAGGATGCCATTTGCCGCTCTCAAAAAAGTTATAGAGGTTTTCAGGCTCTCCAGGTGCCACCTCAGATAGAAAGGTGAGCTCGGACTTTTTCTTCGTCCATTTGGTCAGTCGGCCCCTCCATGATAAGGGATCCATTTTCCATAAGATAAAAGTAATCGGCCAGACTTTGGGCAAACTCAAAATACTGCTCCACCAGCAACACCGAAACGCCCCGCTCCTTTTGAATGCGGCTGATGGCTTCTTCGATCTCGATAATGATAGAGGGCTGGATCCCTTCTGTGGGCTCATCCAGGAGCAAAAGTTTGGGCTCCGCCACCAAAGCTCTGGCGATGGCCAGTTGCTGCTGCTGCCCACCGCTCAAATCCCCACCCAGCCGTTTAAGAAAAGAACGCAGAATTGGGAATAGGTCATAGACAAACTCAGGTATGATCCGTTCTCTGTCCGGTGCCGCTTCTAGCCCCACCAGCAGGTTTTCCTCAACCGTTAGGCGGGGAAATATCTCTCGACCTTGGGGTACATAGCCAATACCGGCGCGGGCTCGCCAATTGGGAGGGTAATGGTTGATAGGACGGCCCTCAAAAGCAATTTTGCCTGTGCAGTCTTTCAGAAGTCCCATCAGGGCTTTAAGCGTGGTGGTTTTGCCCATACCATTGCGGCCCAGAAGGCAAACCGCTTGGCCGGGAAAGATCTTAAAAGAGAGATCCTTCACAATTAAACTCTGACCATAGTAAACCCTCAAGTTGGAGACCTCCAGGAGAGGCCCGGATCCATCTCGGGATAAGTTTTGTGTTGCGGTCGCGTTTGCCAGAGCGCCCATTTTCAGCACTTGACGACGATTAAAGACGATTAAAAGATTGAGCCATCGGTGATCTCCGAAACGAAGTGAGTGCAAAGGGTGTTAAGAAGTCCAGTTGTTGCAGCAGCCCGGCCAACAGAGGGAAGCACCTAGCTCATCACCTCGCCCATGTGTTGAACCTGCCCAACTGCGCTCAGCTGAGGCTTTCACCGAATGCCTTCCCAACGTCAACAGGGGAAAGGCTAATCCTGCAGTCGAGAAAGCGTTGTGCATCCCTGTTGCCTTAACGTGTTCCATCAAACCCATTCAGCCCGGAGAGAATTGTATCGCGGGATACCTTTTCCCAGAATCCGAGCCTGTTCTCGGCTCCCTTTCCCCACAGGCTGTAGGCAAAGGCAGGGATCCCTTGCTGCCGGCATAATAGGGGTTCTGGGGTCGAGAATTAGTTGAGAGTTAACAGCTTATGGTGCAACAGGCTGGCTATGGATCTTGGCGATCCCCGATTACCGCTGACCTGGTGGTGACGGGATCCCTGCGCTTGGGACAGATGGTTTGGGATCAGGGGGATCTCTACTGGACGGAGGGCCGCCCGCAAGAAAAAGGGCGCAATGTGTTGATGCGGCGCTCTGCCGACGGGATCCTGGTGGAGCTGACACCGGCACCTTTCAATGTGCGGACACGAGTGCATGAGTATGGGGGTGGAGCTTATTGGGTGTCGGCAGGGGTAGTGTATTTTTGCAACTTCGCTGACCAACGGCTCTACCGCCTGCTGCCGGGTTCAGATCCCCAGCCCCTGACGGAAGCAGGCCCCTATCGCTACGCCGACGGGGTGGTGGATCGGGCGCGTGGACGCATCCTCTGTGTGCGGGAAGATCACAGCCGCCAGGGAGAGCCGGAAAACAGCCTTGTCTCGATTGACTTAGCAAGTGGATCCCAGCAGATTTTGGCTTCTGGGCACGACTTCTACGCCAGCCCGCGCCTCAGTCCAGACGGCCAGACCTTGGTATGGCTGACCTGGGATCACCCCCAAATGCCCTGGGACGGCACAGAGCTGTGGCGGTCTGAGGTGAACCCTGACGGCAGCTTGGGAGAACCTCAAAAGCTGGCCGGTGGCCCTGCCGAGTCGATCTTCCAGCCCCAGTGGTCACCGCAAGGGGATCTCTACTTTGTTTCCGATTGCAGCGGCTGGTGGAACCTCTATCGCTGGGATCCCCAGGGCCCCATTCCCCTCTGCCCTATGGAAGCGGAGTTTGGAGAGCCGCAGTGGGTGTTTGGCCTGAGCACCTACGGCTTCTGTGGCGATGGGCGCATCCTGGCCTGTTATGAACAAGACGGGCTGTCTCATCTGGCTTATCTGGATCCCCATTCAGGACAGTTGGCAGGGATCCCCTTGCCCTACACCCAGATCAGCGGTTTGCAGGTGAGTGGGGAAAAAGCCGCTTTCCTGGCCGGATCCCCGACGGAAGCCACTGCCTTGGTCTGCCTAGACTTACCCTCCAGCCAAGTGGAGGTGGTGGCCCGTTCCAGCAGCGTGGCGGTGGATCCCGACTATCTGTCGATCCCAGAGCCTATTGTTTTTCCCACCGGTGGCGGCAAGGCAGTGGCCTATGCTTTCTTCTATCCCCCCAAGAACCGCGACTTTGTTGCTCCCACTGGCGAAAAGCCACCCCTATTGGTGAAAAGCCACGGCGGGCCCACCGGAGCGACGGCAGCCGTGCTCAACCTGGGGATCCAATACTGGACCAGTCGGGGGATTGCCGTTTTGGATGTGAACTACCGGGGCAGCAGCGGCTACGGACGGGCCTATCGGGATGCTCTCAAAGGCCGGTGGGGCCTGGTAGATGTGGAAGATTGCATCGCCGGATCCCAATTTTTGGCAGAACAGGGCAAGGTGGATGGGGAACGGCTGCTCATTCAAGGGGGCAGCGCTGGCGGCTATACCACGTTGGCGGCCTTGACCTTCCACGCCGTCTTCCGAGCAGGTGCCAGCTACTACGGGGTGAGCGATCTAGAAGCCCTGGCCCAGGAGACCCACAAGTTCGAGTCTCGCTACTTGGACAGCCTCATTGGCCCCTACCCAGAGCGGCGGGATCTCTACCGGGAGCGTTCCCCCATTCATCACCTGGAGGGCCTCAATTGTCCGGTTATCTTCTTCCAAGGGTTGGAAGACGCCATCGTGCCCCCCAATCAGGCGGAGAGGATGGTGGCAGCCCTACGGGCCAAAGGGATCCCAGTGGCCTATGTGCCCTTCGAGGGAGAGCAACACGGCTTTCGCCAGGCGGCCAACATCAAACGGGCTTTGGAGGCAGAGCTTTACTTTTATGCCCAGGTGCTGGGGTTTCCGCTGGCAGAACCTCTTGAGCCGGTTCGGATCGAGAACTTGGACATCTGATGATGACTGCTCAATGGGTCGAATAGAAAGGGATCCCGTCCCATCTATGGCCCATTGTTGCTCCACAACGCTGTCGCGACAGAGCAGCCCCTCTATGATGGACTTACCAGCCAACCCGGATGGAGTCATCGATATTGCTCCGCAACACTGTCGCGACTGCTGGTAAGAGAGCTGGTCATGAGCGTCAGTAGCCCTTCCTTCCGTGAACTGCCCATCTTAGAAAGCGGCGATCGTCTCACCCGCGATGAGTTTGAACGGCGCTATCAAGCCATGCCTCAGCTCAAAAAAGCCGAGCTGATTGAGGGAATTGTTTACGTGGCATCTCCCCTCAGATATCGCCGACATGGCAGACCACACAGCCACATCATGGCCTGGCTGGGAGTTTATGAAGCAGCAACGCCGGGGGTTGAGTCGGCGGGCAATCCAACCGTTCGCCTGGACTTGGACAATGAGCCGCAGCCAGATGCCATATTGCGGATGCACGAATCTTGTGGGGGACAGTCCCGCATTAGCGAGGATGACTACATTGAGGGTGCACCGGAGCTGATTGTGGAGATTGCCGCCAGCACAGCTTCCTACGACCTGCATGATAAGCTGCGGGCCTACCGGCGCAACGGCGTGCGGGAATATCTGGTCTGGCTAACCCAAGAGCAAGCCTTTCGCTGGTATGTCTTCCAGAATGGAGAGTACGTGCAGCAACAGCCCAATGAGTTGGGCGTTTTGTACAGTCGGGTGTTTCCGGGGTTGTGGTTAGCCGTGGACGCGCTGCTGACGGGCAACATGCAGCAGGTGTTGGGTGTGCTGCAAAGGGGAATTGAGTCGGAGGAACACCGAGAGTTTGCAGCGCGGTTGGCAACCCGAGAAGCAGAGGCTGGAGCCTAGGCCATGAGTCGGAGGGACGGGTTTGCGCTCAGAAAGGCCCAGGTTAATGGCTGTGGGCCAACAGGTTGGGCTCGAAGACAGCCATCTCCAACCGAAACGGGATCCCCATGTGGGCCAGCCAGTCCTGCAGCGGATCATCGGCCAGCGCCAGGATCTGCCCTTGGGGGGAAACGTGGGCCGGGCGGTGCCAATTGCCCAGTTGATGAATCACCTGGCCCATCTGGATGGGGTTTTCAGGTTGAATCAAGAGCACCGGTTCGGGTTGGGCTTTGACCCGAATGTGTCGCTGCGCATCCGCATAGAGCAGATCCCCATCGTGAAGATGGGTGCCCCGAGGCAGCATCAACTGGATCTCGGTACCCCAGTCGCTCACCAGCCGTTGCCGGGATCGCTGGCGGTCGTGCCAAGTGAGGGCAACCACTTCCAAGTGGCCGGGGATCCCCTCTGGCGGCTCGTCCAGCAGTTGCGTCACCGTAATGGCCGCGGGATCCTCTCCCGCAGCATGGGCATCTTCGCTCATGTTAGGGACTCCAGATATTGGCTGAGGTCTTCTTGAAGGCGAGAGAACTCCACTTCGGTGGAAAGGCGCAGCACCTTGGTTTTCAGAGTCACCAGCACCTTGGCTGCGTGGGGGCCAGCCCAGATGTTGGGGTTGCAGAACATCTCCAAGCTGAAATCTTCAGTAGGGTAACGAAACTCAACCGGCTCCTGAGGCTGCTGTCGGGAACGGATCTTGAGTCGCTCCAAGAGGATTTGCAGAGCCTTGTGCCATTGTTGTGCCGCCTCAGGCGAAAGGGAGAAACTGGCCGAGCCGGTTGCGAAGTTGAGGGCAAACTGAGGAAAATGGGTAGTCATGGAGGCCCGTACCGTTCGCGAAGCGTCCTTTGGAGGGCAGCATTGGACAACAACAGTATCTTACGTCAGCTCTTGCTAATGGGCGTGGGCACAACCACTCTGCTGGCAGAACAGTTGAGAAAGGCTGCCGACGACTTGGTGCAGAAGGGGCAGCTCAACCCAGAAGAGGCATCCAATGTCATCAACAACCTGCTCAACCAGGTGAAGGCCGAGCAGAGTAACTTTGAATCCTACGTTCAGCGGCAGGTGCGCAACGTCCTGCAGGATCTGGGCGTGCCCCGCCAATCGGAAATGGACGAGCTGCGCGGGCGGCTGGATCGGCTGGAGCGGCAGGTGCGCAATTTGGAAAATCAGGTTTACCGCCGGTAGCCGAGCCAAGCCTTCCCCTTTTGCCGGCTTTCCTTTGCCGTTGGGCAGGGTTTTGCCGAACGTTGCGATACCCTGAAGTCCTCTCTGGGAGAATTCATCAAGTTCCCATGTCAAGCGAAGTTTTGACCGTCACAGGCCGAGGGATCCCCCTGCTGGGCAACGACATCGACACCGATCGGATTATCCCGGCCCGCTTTTTGAAGTGCGTCACTTTTGACGGCTTGGGCCAGCACGTGTTTGCCGACGACCGCGCCCAGGATCCCGGCCAACACCCCTTCGATCAGCCTCAGTACCAGGGATCCCAGATCCTTGTGGTCAATGCCAATTTTGGCTGTGGCTCCAGCCGGGAGCATGCCCCCCAAGCGCTGGCCAAATGGGGGATCCGCGCCCTCATTGGCGAAAGCTTTGCCGAGATCTTCTTCGGCAACTGCTTGGCCCTAGGGATCCCTTGTGTTACGGCACCCCCGGCTGTGATTCAAGCCCTGCAGAAGGCGGTGGCGGAAAATCCCCAGCTCCAGTTGACACTGGATCTGCCCAGCAAACAGGTGTGCTGGGGGGAGAACGCCGCTGCTGTGGAGATCCCCCAGGGAGCCTGGCAAATGCTGGTGCAGGGCACCTGGGACGCCACAGGACAACTGCTGGCCGCCCAAGCCCAGATTCAGCAAGTAGCCGCTTCTTTACCCTACGTGCGTTGGCAGCGAGCCCGTTGAGCAATCCTCTCCCCCCTGATACCCATACATGGCTGGGCAGTGCCGACCCGGATTTTATGGATTTGGCGATCCGGGAGATAGAAGCTGCGGATCCAGAGGCTGCCGTGCAGCGGCTAAAGGAAGCACCTGGCTTGGTGTGGGTATGCAGCCAACGCTCATTTGCCGACCTGGCTGGGGCTTGGCAAGCTGACCCGCCCATTTTTTTGCGCCACATCTGCCCCATTCACCAAGAACGGCGGCTGGCCGAGGGATCCTTAGTTGAATTGCGCCTTGATGGGGAAATGTTGGCAGCCATTGACCCCGCCCTCAGCTTTTCGGTTCAGACGCGCCTGTTTGGAGAGCCGGCTCTCAAGCCCTTCCAGGTCAATGAAACCCTGGCCGAACAGGTGATGGCAGCGGTGGGATCCCCCCTGCAGGTCAAAGACCCCCAGCAGGTAATCTCGGTGGTGATCCTGGCTCAACCGATGGGCATTCGCGCTTGGCTGGGCCTATCCTTGGCTGCCCAGAACCTCTCCAACTGGGCCGGTGGGATCCATCGCTTTCGGCAGGATCCAGAGCAGATCAGCCGCTCCGAGTTTAAGCTGCTGGAGGCCATCCAGGTGTTTCAGATTCCCTTGGTGCCAGGGGGACAGGCTCTGGATCTGGGGGCAGCGCCGGGGGGATGGTCGCGCATTTTGCGTCTATATGGCCAGCAGGTCACGGCAGTGGATCCGGCGGACTTGCACGAGCGCCTCAGCCAAGATCCGGGGATCTGCCACCATCGCCTCAGCGCCCAAGCCTACTTGGCCCGTGGCCCAGGCCGGTTTCACCTGATCCTCAACGACATGCGGATGGATGGCCCGGCTTCTGCCCGCCTGATGGTGGCTTTTGCCCCCCATCTGCAGCCACAGGGGAGAGCTGTGATGACCCTGAAGTTACCTCGCCAACACCGCCTGCGGGTGCTGCGGCAAAGTTTGGAGATCTTGGGTAGTGCCTTCCCCTTGGTGAGGGCCCGCCACCTGTTTCACAACCGCAGCGAAGTCACCCTCTACTTGGGGATCCCTGCCCCTTAATCTGCCGTTTCCACCACCTGAATCTCCCGACGGAGCACCATTTCGCGAATGGACTCCAGCAAGCCTATCTCTTCGGGGGAGATTTTGCCGTCCGACCGGATGGCGTTGACGATTTGATCCACCTCTGTGCGGGTGAGCTTTTTGTCTTCCAGCGCTCGATCCACCAGCGCTTGCAATTGCGAAAACTCCATAAGGCTCCTCTTGCTTGAACAGGTCTTGTCGCCTCATCTCCTCATCCAAGCTACCCGCCCTGACCCAAATCTCCTGCAAGCGCAAGATTCTCTTCAGGTATCCTAAAGAAAACGTGAAACCCACCGAGAGGAAGACATCATGGCTGGCCCGGATCCCAGGAGCACTGCGCACGATTGCGCCACCCTCTGTCGAGATGGCTGTGTCTTGGGAGAGGACTGCCCCCACCGAGAGGCGGCTCGCCAAGCCGTGGCCTTTGTCATGAGCACCGACTGGGAGACCTTGATGCGGATCGCCGAATCCAAGAACCTACCCAAAAGCTCCCCTCAGGAAGAGATGGATCCCCTGCAGTTTTTGGAGAATTACCGCTTGGGCGGGTAAGCCCCAACCAGTCTCCCTAAGGACAAGGGATCCCTGCTGAGGATCCAGGGGTTTTGAGCCATACTGAGTTAGGTGGGATCCCTGGATTCTATGGTTTGGCCTTGGATCATCATCGGGTTAGTCCTCATTTCTGCCGAATTGTTTTTGCCAGAATTGGTTGCCAGCTCGGTGGGGCTGGCGGCGCTCTTGGCGGGGCTTTTGGCTTATTTGGGGCTGCCGATCTGGGTACAATTTGCCAGCTGGATTGGGGCATCGGTGGTGTTGATTATCCTCAGCCGCCGTCTGGTGCCCCATGGATCGGTTCAGGTAGAGGAATCTCGCGAGGCGCGGGCAATCACCCCCATTCCCCCAGGCGAACGGGGGCGGGTTTCTTATCTGGGTTCCACCTGGAACGCCAAGTGCAGCATTCCCAACCTAGAAATCCAAGCCGGACAGGAGCTCTACGTGGTGGAGCGACAGGGGAATACCCTCATTGTCATGCCGGCCAAGATGCTCAAGTCGTAAACTACCCGACCCTGACTGCTTCGCAGTACAGGGCGGGCTTTTGGTAGCCCTGCAGTTGGCAAGCCAACCACGAACCTCTAGGCTGGTTTACAGCAGCCCCCAAAAGCGCAATCACCTTCGCACCGTTAAAATCCGCATCCCCTTCCCAACCGCAGTGCCCGCATTTGAACTGCTTACCCTTGCGATAGGATTGAGCGGAGTCGGGATGAATATGCAGGCACTTGTGGCAGATCTGCGAGGTATAGGCCGCAGGGACAGCTACCACTTTGACACCCGCCCTCACAGCCTTGTATTCGATAAACCGCCGCAGCTGGTAGAACGCCCAGCTATTGCTACGCCGCCGCTCCTCACGACTGCGGGGGTGTTGATTGGTGCGTTCTCGAATGCCGCTTAAGTCCTCAATTGCAATGCAGGCAGAAAGAGATTTTGCTGTTTTAACGATGCTCTTAGCGATACTGTGGTTCACCCAAGCTTGAAAGCGCCTCTCCTTGCCAGACAGCCGTTGCAACAGTTCTCTGCATCTGCGCCGCGAACTGCGTGTGCCCTTACTGGCTTTGCGTTGGAGTGCCGCCCTCAGCTTGGAGTAGTGGTCTCGTACCTTGTTTAACTGCTGTCCATTCCAGTTCTTCCCCTCTGAGGTATGAGCGATATCTATCCTTCCCAAATCCACCCCGATCACCTTGTCGGTATCTTGTTGCTTGGGTGGTTTTTTCTCTACGCAAATCTGGATGTAGTAGGAGCCATCTTTGCGCTGGACTAGGGTGGCCGATTTGGGGTTAGAGCCAGCCAGCATTCCCCTCTGGTAGTTGCCAATGGCTAGCTCAAAGCGTTCTCTTCCATCAACCGTGGCAAGCGACACTGTCCAGTCTTTCTCGCGAAACGAGAAGATACGTGCATCGTAGGTAACGAACCTACGCTTGAACTCTTTAACTGGACGGTTGCGCTGTCTCGCCACTTTGCGAGCGCCTGCCACCCGTCTGCAGACCTGCTGGGCCAGATTACTGGACAAGCCAAACCGAGCGCGAATCTGGTAATAGCAAAGGGATTGGAGTTTGACTGCGTTGACTACTTTTTCTGGTGTGTTTTGGTTGACCCAGTTCAACGCCTGCACAAAGGCATCCATTGTCGCATCCAACTTTGCGGCCTGCGACTGGGACACCTTGAGCTTGCAAGCTACAGTCAGGGCTTGGGTCATGCGCCGATTGTACTTCATCAAGGAAGGCCGCATTCCTCTCGGCACTGACCCTGGATAGTGGTGAGTGGGTAGTGACTAGCCACTAGTCACTAGCCACTAATGTAGAGTGCGGGGCTCCTGCGGGCTCTAGCTGAAGCGGACAGATTCTTTTGTTCCCCTGTTGATCTGAGCGAGGGATCCCTGCTTAGGGGTGCATCGGAGGCGGGGATCTGGCATAATCACAAAAGTTAAGCCGGGATGTAGCGCAGCTTGGTAGCGCATCTGCTTTGGGAGCAGAGGGCCGCAGGTTCAAATCCTGTCATCCCGATCCTGACTGCGACGGGAATTGAGCCGTTTACGCTATTGACCGAGAGTTTCCCACCTATCCAGAGCCCCGCAGCCAAAACCCGCATCTATCGGCAGGGGTGCAGTCTTTGTCTTGAAGGCGCAAGAAGCAAACTCTTCGATTCTTCGATGCCATGAAAGAAATGGGCGGATCAGGCAGCCAAGCGGGATCCCTCGTAGCCAGGCCAAGGAGAAGCAAGCACAAAAAAGGCAGGGTTAACTTGCCCCTGCCGAGAAGATCGAGAGTTGAGAGCTTGCTCTCGTTGTCGTAATCGTTGCATCAAGGCGCGGTTCCGTTTGTCCAGTTGGCGCTTGCGTGCCGATCCCCCACGACCGCGACGGTTTCTGCCCTGATGGCGAGGAGATTCATGAGATTTCAACAGCATGGGATTCCCCTGATAAACTAAACAGTCCTGCCTGATTCTAAACGAAACCTCAGCAACTGGCCACAAGACTGGCGGCGCAAGCTGCGGCATTTGCGGCTGGGGATAGGCCGTCTTTGTCAATTTATTCGCATCATTCGGCATGGAGGACTCCTTGGGACAGCCAGTCTTTTAGGCGGTGGGTAGCCCGGCAGTCATCCTCGTTGTAGATAATCGAGTGCTCCAAATATCTGCGCTCCCGAGTTTCCAGCCATTGGCTATACCAATAAATGGACTGGGCGCCATTGGCATCAGGCAGACGCCACTGAAACCCCAACCAGCGGGCGATGTTTTTCAGGGAATAGCTCTCGATCGGCAGCACCACCGAGCGTTGCACCCAGGCCTGTAAATCCACAAAGCGCTGCAACAACTGCCGCAGCTGTCGGGGATCCGTGCGGTATTGCTCCCCCAGCCGTCGGCAGGTCTGCACTTCAAAGCCGTGAAAGTGGTAGATGGGAGCGTCAGGATAGCGTTGTGCCAGTTGCAAGAATTGCTCCCAAGCTTGCCTTTCTTCCCGCGGCTCGGCGGCCAGGCAACTGTGATAGCTCGCAACCTTTTTCCCCTCGGCTTGCTCCACCACCAGCAGCCCCAGCAGATAGGCGACGTTGTGGCGGGGATCCGCCTCGATATCGAAGTACAGCTCTACGGGTGTGGTGGGCAGGGTTTCCGGGGGGGATTGAATCCAGAGAGGCTGCCGGCTGAGGGTGGCACGGGCTTGAAGCTGCAGTTGCAGGGCCACGCCGGATCCCAACTTGGGAATGGCTTGCAACCTATCCAACTGAGCGTTGGCCAGGGCTTCAATCGAGTGGATCCCCGCCTCTTGCAAAAGGGGATAGCGGGATCCCGTTACGCCCGGCAGCAGGCTGAGGGGTTGAGCGGCGGCGTTCAACTGGCGACAATGCTCCCGCCAGTGGCAAAGATGGCAGCGGCTGCGGGCCATGAACACCTGCGGTGGTTCCGGCTGGTTGAGGGAGTGCAGGTACTCCTGCAGCAATTGCCGCACCTGTGCTCGTCGGCGGCTCAGGTGGACGGGGTGCCACTTCCCATCTTTCAGGATCAAAATGCCCCGCTTGGGAACGTTTCCCTGCAGGGATCCGAGCAACTCTGCCTGCAAAGCCAGCAACAATTCGTATTCCGGTTTGGGGCGTTTGCCGATACGAATATGAACCGGCAGGTAAGAGGATCGGGCGGCGTGGCGACTTCTGCCAACGAGAGCGGGATCCCGAATCAGCAGATCCAGGGAGCTGCTCACCCAAACTGAACGTCCCTCTGGAACAGCTTCAGGCGGCAACGCAAGAGCGGGCACCATCTCGCAGTCTTCTGGGGCAGGGATGGGATCCCTTGGAGAGGAGGAGTGAGGGACAGGTTCAGAAGCAAGCTGCAACAGCTCTGCCTCAGCAGTACAGTTGAGATCTTCCTGCGGTTGCCAAAACAGCTCTGCGGCAATCCGTCCGCCGTAGATCCGCTCCGCCCCGTCGGCCATGGCTGCCAAGAGAGCTTCATTGCCCGGCGCGATTCGTTCTCCGGGGAATTGCTCAAACACAGCGGCTGCCAGGGTTTGGCGATCCCGCCGCCATTGCTCCAGCAGGTTGTCCGGCGGCAGCTTGGCCTCTTGAGGGCCAAAGCGATCCAGGTAAGGCAAGCGTCGGCAACGAAAGAAAGCAAGCAGCTCCTCAGCCTCAACAGAACCCTGTCCTGCTGCTGCAACCTGGCACTCCAACGGTGGACAACCTCAGCTCTGCTGCCATTGTGGCACGCCCCCAGGCTGCCTTTGGGATCCCTCAAGACTTGGGATCCTAAGTGGGCAGGAGATGGGCAATAATGCGCTCAATCGTCTCAGATTGGCGACGAGCTGTATCGGCTTGCTGTTGACATATCGTCTTTAACTCTCCCAGCCAGGTGTTGTGCTCCTGGGATATCAGCACCTGTTGTTGAACAATGGCTTTCAGATGGGTCAGGTCATCCTTGACGAAGCTGACGGTCTCGGCCAGGGTCAACACAGCCCCAACCAGGCGATCCAGCCGGAAGTCAATTTGGTCGAATCGGTCTTTGCTCTGCATTTTCCTTACATTGGTTAGTAGAGGTTACAGCCTTTTAATTTAAAATAGGGTACAGGTATTCAAGAGGAAGGAGAGAAAGGAATGCCGACTCATTCTTTGGATTTGCGGCAAAGAGTT
>NZ_JBSSAB010000027.1:0-46224 GCF_054058195.1 Thermostichus sp. OS-CIW-29 | reverse complement strand
ACATGGCCGGCACTGCGTTTTTAAAGGGCGTCGGCTACGGTCGGCGCTATCCTTCCCTGCCCTGAAGGACGGGGCTTGCCGCGCCTTTTGGTCAAGTTTCTGAAGCCTACACCAGCAAGACCTATAGTTGGAGTGCCGAGAAGGCTCAGAGAGCATTCGTATGCACCGAGACCTGAATGGCGCATGGGGGATTTTCCTGCATGCTTAGGTAGAACTGCCCTGTTCCGGCAATCTGCATTGGTGAAAGATGCTAGCTTTTTTAGCATCCAGTAGCCCAAAAAGTGCGGACTATGGTCAAGCGTGTGCGGTTGGATCCCATTGCCCAAGTGTCTGAAATCGCCACCAACAGCAATTTGCTCTCGGTGCTGCTGCAAGAAGAGCTGAATGTGTTGAAAGAGTGCGGTGGGCGCGGCCTCTGCGCCACCTGTCATGTGTACGTTAAGGAGGGGATGGAGTCTTTATCCCCGATGAGCAAGCGGGAGCAGCGCACCCTGGAGGCGATCACCACCTGCAAGCCCAACTCCCGCCTGGCCTGCCAAGCGCGCGTGCTGGGGGAAGGGGTGGTGGTGGAATTGCCTGCCGGGATGTACATCCATGCTTTTCAGGATATCGAGGCGTTGATCGGTCGGCGGGCCGAACAGCCGCTTTTGCACCCTGTAACCGGCGCCATTTTGGTGCAGGAGGGTAAACTGATCACCCGCTCGGTGCTGGAATCGGTGAAAGGGCTGGATCTGGATATCCAAGAAGCGTTGGCTCGGAGCAGCCAGGAGTTTTGAAATTGTGATCGCGACAGCGGGCCGGAGTCCTTTCCCATCCTTTAGGCCAGTTTGAGCCACTTGGCCACCCCATCTATACAGAGAGCATTCTTGGGCCTTGGGCACTCCATCATGACAAGGCATTTTCCTTCCTAATGATGAGCTGATGATGAGATGAGTACCCCTATGCCCCCTGTGTTTCTTGGGATCGATCTGGGCACTTCTGGGATGCGGGTGGTGGCCCTCTCAGAGCAGGGGGAGGTGGTGGCCAAAAGCGAGCGCCAGTGGGATCCCCCAGAGACCAATCCGGGCCGCTGGTTGCGAACCCTGAAAGCCCTTTTGGGACAACTGACCGCGCAACTGGGGGAGCAGTATTCCATTGCAGCTCTGAGTGCTTGCAGCACTTCCGGCACCATTCTGCCGGTGGATGGTCGAGGCATGCCGTTGGAACAGGCGTGGCTGTATTCTGACCCACGGGGCCAGGCTCAGGCCAAGCAATTGGGGATCCCTGCCAGTTGGGGTCTCAGCCGTTGGCTGTGGTGGGCGGAAGCCTATCCTGATCAGTATCGAGACAGCTACTTGGCCCATCCGGCGGACTTTTTGCTGAGCCAACTGGGGGGGCGCAGGCAGGTGACCGATCACACCCATGCCCTCAAGAGCGGTTTCGACCTGGAGGCCTACACCTGGCCTCAGGAGTGGTTGGCGCGGCAGGGCCTAAACCCCAAGCATTTCCCCGAGGTGGTACCGCCGGGAACGGTTTTAGGAACGGTGCGAGCAGACTGGGGGTTGGGGCCGGAAGTGCTGATCGCGGCAGGGATCACCGATGGCTGTGCCGGGCAACTGGCGGCAGGGGCTATTCGCTTGGGGCAGGTTTCCACCAGCTTGGGCACAACCCTTATTTTTAAGGCCAACAGTCCGGATCCCATACAAACCCCAAGCATCTATTCCCATTTGCACCCGGACTGTGCTCCACACCGCTGTCGCGAACGAATGGTTTGGTGGCCGGGGGCCGCCTCTTTTTGTGGAGGCGGAGTTTTGCCTCATTACTTCCCCGACGGCAACCTGCAAATGCTGGATCAGCAAGCTCAGGCTTATCTGCCCACCGGGCTGGTCAGCTATCCCCTTTGTCAGCCGGGAGAGCGTTTTCCCATTGTCGATCCCCGGTTCGCCGGGTTCTTGCCGGAGGCAGAAGAGGGATCCCCCCGTTTTTACGCTGCTTTGTTGGAGGGGGTAGCGATGGTGGAGCGGCTGGGGCTGGAAACGTTGGCCGCTCAAGGGATCCCAGTGCCAGAGCAGAGCCCGATTTTCACCACCGGTGGAGGCAGCAAAAGCCCTCTCTGGTTGCGCCTACGCGCCAGCATCCTTGCTCGTCCCTTGGCTGTGGTGAAACACCCGGAGCCGGCTGTGGGGGCAGCCATCTTGGCCGCTTCTGCCTATTGGTGCTGCTCTGTCCAACAGGCTGCCGATCGATTGGTACAGGTAGAACGCTATGTTCAACCGGATCCAGAGTGGGTGAAGTCTTACGCAGAGATCTACTCGGTCTTTCACAGCCGCCTGAGCAACCTGCTTTGACATGTTCCCTGCTCTACTGGCTTGCTTCCCCGTAGCGGTAGGGTGAGGATTCTTGTTACTGGTTCCACAACAGCCCTTGCCGCAAAGGATCCCGTCCCGCTTTCGCCAGTAGGTTTCCCCTCTAAAACAGCGATGATGGTTTCCCAGTTGTTCAGCTTACTAGCGCAGGAGCCCCGCACTGTACCCGTAGGGTCAGTGTCGGGAGGAATGCGCTTTGATGAAGTACAATGAACTTATGAGCCAAGTCCTGACCATATCCTGCAAGCTCAAGGTGTCCCAGTCGCAAGCCGCTAAATTGGACGCGACGATGGATGCCTTTGTGCAGGCACTGAACTGGGTCAACCAGAACACGCCGGAGAAGATCGTCAACGCGGTCAAACTGCAATCCCTTTGCTACTACGAGATTCGAGCCCGGTTCGGCTTGTCCAGTAACTTGGCTCAACAGGTGTGCAGACGGGTGGCAGGCGCTCGCAAAGTGGCGAGACAGCGCAACCGTCCGGTTAAAGAGTTCAAGCGTAGGTTCGTTACCTACGATGCACGTATCTTCTCATTTCGCGAGAAAGACTGGACGGTGTCGCTGACCACGGTGGAGGGGCGAGAGCGCTTTGAACTAGCCATTGGCAACTACCAGCGTGGGATGCTGGCTGGTTCTAACCCCAAATCGGCCACCCTAGTCCAGCGGAAGGACGGCTCCTACTACATCCAGATTTGCGTAGAGGAAAAAACACCCAAGCAACAAGATACCGACAGGGTGATCGGGGTGGACTTGGGGAGGACGGATATTGCCCATACGTCAGAGGGGGACAACTGGAATGGACAGCAGTTGAACCGAATCCGAGACCACTACTCCCGGTTGAGGGCGGCACTCCAACGCAAAGCCAGTAAGGGCACACGCAGTTCGCGGCGCAGATGCCGTCAACTGTTGCAACGGCTGTCTGGCAAGGAGAGACGCTTTCAAGTGTGGGTCAATCATCGCATCTCCAAAGCTATTGTCTCTAGGGCAAAAGCTACCAACAGTGCTATTGCTCTGGAAGACTTGACAGGGATACGGGAAAAGGTCAATCAACAACCCCGCAGCAAAGCCGAACGGCGTAGGACCAACAGTTGGGCGTTCTACCAACTACGTCA
The DNA here is from genome assembly GCF_054058195.1 of Thermostichus sp. OS-CIW-29. Lineage (NCBI taxonomy): Bacteria > Bacillati > Cyanobacteriota > Cyanophyceae > Thermostichales > Thermostichaceae > Thermostichus > Thermostichus sp. OS-CIW-29. The sequence continues at coordinate 42,769 of NZ_JBSSAB010000027.1, read as the reverse complement.
GTTTCTGGAGTACAAGGCGAGGGTTGCAGGGGTTGCTCTGATTCTTGTGCCGCCTGCCTACACGTCGCAGACCTGCCACCGGTGTTTGCACATCCATCCCGACCCTGCGCAATCCTACCGCAGTGGCAAGTCGTTCAAGTGTGAGCACTGTGGATGGGAAGGGGATGCGGACTTGAATGGTGCAAACGTAATTGCGCTCTTGGGGGCTGTCGTAAACCAGCCTAGAGGTCCGGGCTTGTTTTGTTCTCTGGTAGAGCAGAACAGGCTCAGGGCTACTGAAAGCTCGCTCCGTACCGCTTAGCGGTCGGAGTCGGGTAGTTTACGCTACAGACTTATGACTATGTAAATTAAGCGGTCACGGGATACAGCTGCCTACCTACGTTTTTTGAGCTTCGTGAATGCTCAGCCGTGGAAACGAGATTCTTTTTAAACAGAAATGAAATATTTTCGTTGCATTGCTTCCTAACTTTCCTTCTCTCCTGAGAGAGAAGCTAGGGGTGAGGGTCGGCAGCGAGGTGTCTCAATCTTGTTTGAAGCGACTGTAAAAGCATTCTGACATCGAAAAGCAGGGATCCCCGCTTGGGGATCCCCGATTGGTATGGCCGGAGCCGCAAGCCAAGCTAGGGCTGCCGCTGGAAGCTCTTGACTTCTAAAACCGGCCCTACCTGAGCCACCGTCACCATGTCTTCTCTGATCTGTCCCTGGATGGTGACCTCTAGTCCCTCTTGCAAGAGCTCTTTGGGGGCACGGAAAAGGGCATAGTGCTCGCCGGAAGGCAGCGTCAGCACCCACACTCCCCCTTCGATATCCAGGAACTGGATGGTACCGCTGTACTCTTGCATCACTGCCTCAGCGCCAGCCCGGTTGCCGTGGATTGAGATTCCGTAGCCGCTTGCGCTCCCAAGTAGGCCAGGCCCAGGCAGAGCAAGCCATTGAAGAGCAAGAAGGAGCGACCCAACCAAGCAGAGGATCCAAGCCATAGCACCCCCTCATAAAACAGGGATCCGGACAAGAGCAGATGCGAGGCCATGCCGATGCACAAGCCGATCACCGCCCAGCGCCAGCGCCGATGGCCCAGGAGCAGCAACATCAACAGGCCTGGGATCAACACGCTGGCAAATAGGGGGTTCAAGGCATTGGTCTGGGCAAAGGCGGTGCCCAACTCCGGCAGGGAGCTACCCGCCAATTGGAAGGGCCAACGGGGGCCACCGACAATCGCCAACCCCTGCAAGGGGAAAAGACCGGCGCTGCCCAAAAGCATCCCAGCCAGCAAAGGCACCGTCTGCAGCAGCCGCTTGGGAGCCAGCCACCAGCGGATCAGCACCAGGATAATGTAGCCGCCCACCACCATCAGCAGCTTCGGCACCAGAGCAATCGGGCCACCATCGAACCAGAAGCGTGGGTTGAGGTAGCCATTGTTGTTCAGGTACTGCAGGAAGTCCTTCAACCAGAGCACCAAGGGGTTTTCCTCCTGTTGCCCTGTGGCCCTGGCCAGCGCCTTGGCTGCATCCAAACGACCAGCCCCGTAGAAGTTCTGTTTGTCGCCGGGCACTGGGGTAGCCGACATTTTCAGCACTTCCTCCACCTTGTCCGGGTCTTTGATGCCCTGAGCCTGGATCAGAGCTGCCACACCGGCTACGTGGGGAGTGGCCATGCTGGTGCCTTGGAAGTAGGCAAAGACCGGCTCGTTGGGGTTACGACGATTGATGGTTTGCTGCAGAATGCCGTACTCGGGGTGATCAGGCGTTTTGGCTCCGCCGGGAGCAGAGATGTCCACCCCCACCCCATAGTTGGAGTAGGGGGCTTTCTCCCCGTTGGGCCCCGTGGCCGAGACAGCGATCACATGCGGGTAACGGGCCGGGTAGCTCACCTGGTTGGAGTTTTCGTTGCCAGCGGCTGCGATCACCGTCACCCCCTTACTGTGGGCATAGGCCACCGCCTCCTCCATCAGTTGGGCAGAAGCGCGGCTACCCAGGCTGAGGTTGATGATCGTAGCCCCGTGGTCGGCAGCATAGCGGATCCCTTCCACCACATCCGACAGGGATCCAAAGCCATTGGCATCCAACACCCGTACCGGCATGATCTTGGCCTTGAAGGCAATGCCGGCTACACCCAAGACATTGTTGGTGGATTGGGCGATGGTTCCCGCCACATGGGTGCCGTGGCCGTTGAGGTCTTCCGGCTCCTCATCGTCGTCCACAAAGTCATAGCCCTTCACAAATTGGGTTTGGGCCAGGTCGGGAACTCGGGTTACTCCCGTGTCCACCACGGCTACCGTCACCCCTTCCCCTTGGGAGATGTCCCAGGCTTCCGGCATGCGGATGGCCCTGAGGTTCCATTGCTGGGGATAGAGGCGGTCATTGGGCACGAAAGCCGCCTGGAATTGATAGTTGGGGTGAGCATACTCGATCAAAGCTTCGTCGGTGAGCCGCTTAACCAGCCGCCGCGTGGATCCCAGGTGGTCGGCATCCACGTCAAACAGGTAGATCGCTTCTTGGCGGGCAAAAGCGCTGTCGCTGCTGGGGCGGAGCGTCAAGTGATACTCTTTAGCGATAGCAGCAATCTGACTGGGGGTGGCCGTGTTTACAAAATTGACCACGATGCTGTCGTAGGGGGCGGATCCCTTGCCGCAAGCCGTCAACAGCAATGCCATCAAGCCGGCGCAGCAAAGACCCAACCAGCGTCTGAATTTCATAATTCACGCCCTCGGGATCCAAAATTGTTGCAACCAGTATGCCCTCTGGATTGACAATTGACGAGATGAGATCCGGCATGGGGGCAAAATTGCCAAAAGGTGCAACCTTCGCCGCGCAAGAAGGGATCCCAGCCCTGCCGAGAAAGTGCTATGACAAGATGAGCGTAAACTGCCGCTTGGAGGGGGGAATCAGGATCGATGGACAGAGTCTTGCAGCTCATGATCCAGGGTTGGTATTACTCCATCCCCCTGTTGACGTTCTCGGTCTTCTCAGTGGCCTGTTGCATTGAGCGGGTGCTGTTTTGGTGGAAGATCACCCATCGGCAGGAGGAGGTGGTGCAGCAAGCCCTGAGCCAGTACCGCCGCAACCCACGCGCTGCCCAGTATTTGCTGGAGCAAAATGCCGATCTGCCGATTGCCCGCATCTTTTTGGCCGGGTTGGAGCTGAACGAGGCCAGCCCGGAAGATTTTAAGTTGGCCCTGGAAACCGCCTTGGCGGCAGAGGTGCCTCTGCTGAAGCGCTTCAACACTGTCTTCGACACCGTAATCACCGTTGCCCCCTTCTTGGGCTTGTTGGGCACCGTCACCGGCATCATCCAGATCCTCAGCTCCATTCAACTGGGGGATATCGGCGGCACCGATACCCAGGGGGTAGGTCGGGGGATCGCCGAAGCCTTGTACTCGACGGCCTTTGGACTGATTGTGGCTATTCCCACCCTGTTGATTTCCAACGTCTTCCGCTCTTTGTACCTGCGGCAACTCTCTAAGATCCAAGAGTACGGCGGCATGCTGGAGCTGCTGCATCGGCAGCGGCAAGAGATGCAGGCCCAACAGCTTTCCCAGTATTCCTACACCCAATCTAGCCCCAGTGGCAGCTCCACCCTTCCCCCCTACTCCTCGCTTGAGCCCTCCTAACCTATGCGCATCCCCGAAGAGAACTTCCGAGCTGGCGAGATCAACATCGTGCCCCTGATCGATGTCATCTTCTCGATCCTGGTGTTTTTCGTGATTGCCAGCCTGGTGCTCACCCGCTCCGAGGCTCTGGATGTCAACCTGCCGGACGCGACCACAGCCGAAGTTCGTCTGCAGCCGGATGTAACGGTGAGCCTGACGGCGGAAGGACAGATTGCTGTCAATCAGGAGAAGATTGCCGATATCTCTGCTCTGATCCCGGCAGTGGAACGCATCCTGGCCGAGAAGCCGGCTGAAGGGCGCCGCTTGGTGGTGATCAACGCTGATTTGGCCCTCTCCCACGGCAAGGTGGTGGAGGTGATGGATACCCTGCAGCGGGTGCCCAATGTCAGCTTGGCGATTGCAGCCCGCCGTCCTGCCAATAGCCGGTAGCTAGGTCTGGGCTAATTTGGGCCTCGGACCAAGTCCTGACGAGACAGAGGAACACGACGAGGCCATCCTCAACGACCGCAAAGCTGTTCGCTACGCCCCTCTCTGGCTCTCCAAAGGCTGTTATCCTGGGCCCAGCAGCTGAACCAGCAGCGCCTTTTGCACATGTAGGCGATTTTCCGCCTGATCCCACACGCGGGACTGGGATCCCTCCAGTACTTCAGTGGTGATTTCCTCTTCCCGGTGGGCCGGCAGGCAGTGCAGCACAATGGCTTGCGGATCCGCCCGTTGCAGCAGCTCGGCATTGACCTGGTAGGGCAGAAAGGTGGCCTTGCGGGCCTCGGCCTCAGCTTCTTGACCCATGCTGGCCCACACGTCGGTATAGACCACCTGAGCTCCAGAGACGGCTTCCTGGGGATCCTGCAGCACCAACACCTGGGATCCCTGGGCCAGAGCGCGAGCTTGCTCCACCACTGCCGCATTCGGTTCGTAACCGGGGGGGGTGGCGACGCGGATGTGGATCCCGCTCATGGCACAACCCAACAGCAGGGAGTGGGCAACGTTATTGCCATCGCCGCAATAGGCCAGGGTCAGGCCCGCCAATTGGCCAAAGTTCTCCTGAATGGTGAGCAGATCGGCCAACACCTGACAGGGGTGAAACTGATCGGTGAGGGCGTTGATCACCGGAATATCGGCATACTCGGCAAAGGTTTCCAGCTCCTTCTGGTCGTAGGTGCGAATGGCAATCACATCCAGGTAGCGGGAGAGGACGCGGGCCGTATCCTGCAGGGGTTCGCCGCGGCTCACTTGCATCACCGTCGGCACCAGATCGAGGGTGCTGCCCCCGCATTGGGCCATGGCTGCCGTAAAACTGGCGCGGGTGCGGGTAGAAGCCTTCTGAAACAACAGCCCCAACACCCGACCCCGCAGCTCCACCCGATAGGGATCCCGCTTTAACTCAGCCGCCTGGGCTAGCAGGGCCGACAGCTCCGCCGGGGTTAGGTCGCTGAGCTTGAGCAGATCCCGTCCGACCAAATTCATGGATCCCGCGATCTTCGACCCCGCCATTGTGCTACGCGCCACCTACAGAAACAATAAAAGCATCCCCAGCCCGGCGCTGGTCAACACTCCTCGAATAACTCGAATGAGAAGAGTCTTAATAGTCTTAAATAGCTTGGGCCTCGGCTTAACCCCAGTCTCAGGAGTGCCAGATCTGAGACCCATCAAAACCGCCCCCAACACCGGCTAACGTGAAGAGGAACGAATGACCTCCTGGGCCTGTTGCCGACGGGCAGAGATCTGAGCCTGCAGAGCCTGGATGGCAGCAGCATACTGTGGGTCGGCTGGGGTGGCCACCAATTCTCGGTTCTGGCTGAGCCGCTTCAGATCTTCCTCGGACAATTCCACCAAAATGTCGGGGGTAATGCCCTTGTGGTCGATGTCGTTACCGTTGGGAGTGCGATAACGGGCAATGGTTACCGCCAGCCCAGATCCATCGGACAGGGGATGCACCGACTGCACCAGGCCCTTGCCGAAAGTTTGCGTGCCGACAATCACGGCGCGACGGTTATCCTGCAGAGCCCCCGACAGAATCTCGCTGGCGCTGGCCGAGCCACCATCCACCAAAACGGCCAAAGGTTTATCGGTAAGGGCCGTGTTGTTGGCCGTCAGGCGATCCTGCTCCCCTTGGCGGTTCACCGTCGAGACGATGCTGCCCCGGTTAATCCACATGCGGGCAATCTCGGCGCTGGAGTAGAGCAGGCCCCCTGGGTTGGCGCGCAGATCCAGAACATAGGCGGCTACCCCTTGTTTTTCCAGCTCGCGAATGGCTTGGCGCATCTTCTCGGCGGCGTTGCCGGAAAACTGGGTAATCCGGATATAGCCAATGGGCAGGCCGTTTTCCTCGTGAACCTCGTAGCGCACGGTGGCCAGCTCAATTCTTTCCCGCACCAAATCGAACACCTTTAGCCCTTCCCCCTCGCGGCGAATGGTCAGCCGCACCCGCGTACCCGGCTCGCCCCGAATGAGGTTGACTGCAGCGTTGGTGTCCATGCCTTCGGTGGACTTGTCGTCGATGCGCACGATCACGTCTTTGGATTTGATCCCGGCCCGGTCGGCAGGAGACCCTTCAATGGGGGAGATCACCACCAGCTCGTTTGTCTCCTGATCCATGCCCAGCGTGATCCCCACCCCGGTCAGCTCACCGGATGTATCGATTTGCATGCTGGCAAACTGATCCGGATCCAGAAATCGGGTGTAGGGATCGTTCAGTTTCTTCAGGGCTTCCCGGATGGCCGCGTAGGCATCTTCTCGGGTGGCATACTCTCGGCTGAGCAGATCCCGCCGCACCGCTTCCCAATCCAGGGAATTAAAAGACGGATCCACATATTCCCGATTGACAATTTGCCAAACCTCGTCCACCACCTCTTTGGGATCCCGGCGAAACCCCGCCCAGCCCGGCATGGATAGCTGCACGCCGACCAGCGATACCGCTGTCATCACCGCAGCCGTTGCACTGACCACAAACCCACGCTTTCTCATTGGCTCTCCTGGAAGGCGCTAAAAGTCAAGGTTGACGAGGTGGATCTCCAGAGGTGGATCTCTAATTGTCAGGGAACTGGGTTTCGAGCAAGGGTCTTCCCCTATGCGAACTTCAGCTTAGAAGCATCGAGAGCGATGAAGGGCTCCCCTGCTGCAGCAAGTGGGATCCGGATTTTGGTAGGCTACAGATAACCCCAAGCGACTGTGCCCAACCTAGCATAGGGATCCCTGCCGGGGGTGCTTCTAGGATCACAGTTCAACACAACTTTGTTACAACCTATCATCGCAACCCTTTTCTTCCAAATGGGCACTTTGCCCCCTTTCTGACTCTATGTCCCTCGCCACCGATTGCCCCAGCTCGCTTGCATCTGCCTCAGAGCGCCCGCTGCTGTCCCAAGTGCAGTTGGCCCGCGCTGCTGCCCAACACACGGCCACCTTGCCCACGGCTATTAAGAATGCCGCTCTAGAGGCCATGGCCACTGCCTTGTTGGAGCACCAAGAGTCTATCTTGGCCGCCAACCGGGCGGATTTGGAGCGGGCGGCGGAGATGGTGAAAGCCGGGGAGTTGTCGGCATCTGCCTATGCTCGCCTGAAGCTGGATGCCCACAAACTGGCAGATATGGTGGCCGGAGTGCGGCAGGTGATCCGGCTGGGGGATCCGGTGGGCCGAGCTTTGCTGATCCGGGAACTGGACGAGGGGCTAATTTTGGAACGGCGCACCTACCCTTTGGGGGTGCTGGGGGTGATCTTCGAGTCGCGGCCCGATGCTCTGGTGCAAATTGCCGCCCTGGCGGTGAAAACCGGCAATAGCGTCTTGCTCAAGGGGGGATCCGAAGCTTTGCTCTCCTGTCAAGCCTTGATGGCGGCCATCCAGGCGGGCCTGCAGCAGATCCCAGAGTTTCCCCAGGGATCCCTGCAGTTGCTCACCAGCCGCGCCGAGGTCAAGGCCCTACTGCAACTGGAGGGGCTGGTAGACTTGATCATCCCCCGCGGCTCCAGCAGCTTTGTCCGCTACATCCTGGAGAATACCCGCATCCCGGTATTGGGCCATGCCGATGGCCTGTGTCACCTGTACGTGGATCGGGCAGCGGATGTGGACATGGCGATCAAGCTGACGGTGGACAGCAAAACCCAGTACCCCGCTGCCTGCAATGCCATCGAGACCCTGTTGGTCCACAAGGCCATAGCCCCCCACTTTTTGCCTCTGGCGGTCAAGGCCCTGCGGGAGAGGGGGGTGGAATTGCGGGGGGATCCCCTCTGCCGCGAGCTGGTGCCCGATCTGATCCCGGCCACCGAGGACGACTGGAGCACCGAGTATGCCGATTTGATCCTCTCTATTAAAGTGGTGGGCTCCCTTGACGAGGCCATTGCCCACATCCAGCAGTACGGATCCCGCCATACCGAGGCGATTGTAACCGAGGATGCCGCTGCTGCCCGGCGATTTCTGGATGAAGTGGATGCGGCAGGGGTCTTTCACAATGCTTCCACCCGCTTTGCCGACGGGTTTCGCTATGGCTTCGGGGCGGAGGTGGGCATCAGCACCCAAAAACTGCCGCCGCGCGGGCCGGTGGGCTTAGAAGGCTTGGTGACCTACCGCTACCAACTGCGAGGGCAAGGACATCTTGTAGCCGACTACACGGGCCCCCAGGCGCGACCTTTTCAACATCGGGATCGCCTGAACAACACCGGCTTAGCTTAGCTGCAAAAGCCGGCTGTACAAACCGGCTGTACAAAGCAGTCGTTCACAAAAACCGTTCTCCTCGTCTTCGCGGCTCCAGGTTGAGGTAAATTAAAAAATAGCTTCGTGATTGCCAAGGGTTGCGCTTTGCGGCGCGCTATGGTGTGACAATGGACTACCGGGTTCCGGGTTTGATGTTATGGGCTTGAGCGCCCTAGATGTAGCGCTTTGCGTTTTGGCCTTTTGTTATTTCGATTAGGAGCTTCGCTGGATCATGCCTGTGCGTCTGTATGTTGGAAATCTGCCGGAAGAGGTGGATCGTCAGGCACTGGAGAAGCTCTTTCGCTCTGCCGGTGAGGTCATTTCCACCAAGGTGATCCGGGATCGGAAGACAGGCAAATGCCGCGGCTTCGGCTTTGTAACGGTGAACACCGAAGAGCAGGCGCAGCAGTACATCGAAAAGTTCAACGGCCACAGCTTTGGGGATGTCAACTTGCGCATTGAGCTCGCCCAGCCGCGCGACCGAGGGGAAGAAGGCGAATCCAAAACAGCGACCTCTGAGCCTTCATCCAAAGAGTCCAGAGGTTCCAAAGATTCCAGAGCGTCCAGAGATTCTGAGGCCAAGGGCTCTAAAGAGTCGGCAGAAAACCCTGCCCCCAGCAAAAAGCAACGCCAGCGCGGCAATAAGGGTGGGCGCTCCACCGTTGCTGCCGAAAGTGAGGGAGCTTCTGAGCCGGATCCCCGCTGGGCCAGCCAGTTGCAGCGGATCAAGGAGCAGCTTCTGCAGGCCACCAATTCCTAACCCCCCCAAAAGGAGTAATAGACACCGTCGGTCTCTGACGGTAGGCTGGGTGAGTTGCGACGGCTCTGGGCATGTTTGAGAGGGGGGTTGGGATGCATAGGCTGGTGAGGATTTTTCGCGCTTGGGGGCGGAGCTTGGCCCGGGCTGGACTTTTGTTCGGGCTGACGGTTCTGCTGGGAGTGGGAAGTGGAGCTCCGGTTTTCCTACCAGCGGCGGCGGCTGCCCCGGCAGATTTGGAAGAGCAGGTGCTGCAGATCATTCGAAAGAACCCCCAGGTGATTCTGGAGGCCGTACAGGAATACCAGCAGCGACAGTACCAGGAGCAGCAGCAACAACAGCAGCGGCTGGCGGAAGAATTTGGCCGTCAACTGCGGGAGAACCCACGCGCCGTCATCGGAGATTCCCCTCGACTGGGATCCGACGCTCTGCGGTTAGTGTTGGTGGAGTTCTCCGATTTTCAATGCCCCTTCTGCGCCCGCGCCCACAGCACCCTCAAGCAGTTCATGGCCGACCATGGAGATGAGGTGACCTTGGTGTACAAGCACCTGCCTTTGACCAGCATTCACCCAGAAGCGATGGCGGCTGCCCGTGCTGCTTGGGCCGCCCAACGTCAAGGTAAGTTCTGGGAGTTTCACGACGAGCTGTTTGCCAACCAATCCCAGCTTGGGGATGGGTTTTATGTGGCCACTGCTGAGAAGCTGGGCCTGAATATAGAAAAATTCAATCGGGATCGGCGCAGTCGGGCGGCAGAGCGCGCCATTCAGCGAGATATTGACTTGGCCTCTCAACTGGGCATCGGTGGCACTCCCCATTTCATCTTGAACGGCATTGCCTTCTCCGGTGCGCAGCCGCTGGAGGTGTTTGAGCAGACGCTGCAGCAGGCTAAGCAAGCCCTCTAGGAAAAATGCTCCGCACTGCTATTGAAACAGGTGGTGTATTGCAAACAGGTGGTGCAACGGCTGGCCTATCCTTCTTACCAGCCTCGCCCAGTTGCCCAAACGCTCCGTCCTTGAGGAGGGCTTTACGGTAGGCTCAGGGCAGTGGCAGGGTAGTCAACCGCTCTATTCGCCCAAGCGGGCTGTAGGCTTTGACAAGCCAGTAGGGTGGGGAGTATGTCAAAAGCAGAAACTCACCCAAGTCGCCATTTGGGCCGAATGGGGATCCCCAACGGCAGGGAAGGAGGAGAGCGTTTATGGCGGAAGTGGCTCTTGGCTACTCCACGGGCAGGATGCGGGCATCGAACCCTGCTTCGGCCAGAGAGCGCCGCGCCTGTTCGGCGTTGGCCCGTTGCCGGTAGGTGCCCACCTGAATCACCGAGCCCCGCAGGAAGGCATCGGGGGCAAACTGTTGCAGCTTGGGTAGGGCCTCTTCCCCAGCCGGCACCACCACCCAAAATCTGCCGGCACCTTCTTCCCCAGGAGGGACAGCCTGAGCAGCCGGGGAGGAGACGGGATCCGCTTGCAAAAGAGGCTGAGAGCGGCGCAGATCGGCGGGGAAGATCCCCGCTTCATAGCCTTGGCCGGCCAAGTAACGCACCTGCTCGGCGGCAGCAGCAGGGTCGGCAAACCCACCCGTGCGCACCACCCGCAGGTCATCGTAGATCAAGGGCAGGGATCCCTCTAGGAGTTGTTTTAGCGCAGGCCATTTCTCCCCGGTGGGATCGGCCACCAACACCCAATAGCGCTCTCCTTGTGCTGGGTTGGAGATGGAATCCTGGCCCGCATTTTCTCCTACCAGCGACACCGCCACTGCCGGTAACCCCTGAGCGGTTAGCCAGCGGGCTTGATCCTGGGCCAACGACAGGCGGGAGAAGGTTCCCGTTTGCAAAGCAACCTGGCCGCGGTACTGCACCACAGTGGCTCCTGGAAAGAAGCGGCGCACCCGTTCTTCCAAACGGGGATCACCGGTGGGGTTGGGCACGTGGGTGGCAAAGGGACGCTGGGGATCCAAGGGCGGAGCGGTTGGCGTCGGCGGCACAGAGGCTTTTGAGCTGGCAGCAGGGCGGCTGGGTGCTGCTTGGGCAGGAAAAGCAGGGGGCAGAGGGGGATCCGTCTCTTGGCGGCTCACCACCCGCACCGATAACCCCAGCCGTTCCAAGTCGGCCTGACGGCGTTGAGCATGGCTACGGTTGATGAACGTCCCCGCCAGAATGAAAACCTGCCCATCCCCTTGCACAAAATAGGCATCCGGCACCTGGGTGCGCACCTGAGCCAACTCCGCCGCCCCATCCGCCAGTACATGCACTTGGTAACGGGTCAGGGCCAAAGCAGCCGGCAGGACGTTCCCATTAACGGCGTGGAGCACAAGGGCAAAGGCCGCCAGGGATCCGGCAAAGAGGGCCGGTTGCGCTGGCAACAGGAGTGCGGAGCACTTTGGCCAGCCGTAGTCCTTACGGGCGTTGCACATGGGATCCATCTCCTCTGGCGGGATTGGCGGCAACTCAAACCTCTGCATCCGGGATGGAGTCTTTGCCTGGGCCTGCGGGGATCCCCCACAGTGCCAGAGCTCGCAGTTCACCCCCTTGCGGGAAGGACAACTCAAAGCTAGCGTAAGCCGAAGTTTGGGCAAGGCTGTGCCAGGGATGGGCTTGCAGATGCCGCCCACCACCGATAGAATGCTCCGCACTGCCACCGCAAAGATGCAGCCCAGTTAGGTTCACGGGAGAAACACAGATCTAGTGCATCTCCAGTATAGATAGGCCGGCAAGACTCTATCGCTATGGCTTGTCGGGGAGTTTGTTTCAGAGGCGACGGCGGCGGGATGGAGTCCTCGCCACAAGGGTGCGGGATCCCCCCAGGGCAAAGCGGATGATCTCCGTCTTGTACTGCTGCGAGCCCTCTGTGTAGCGGGCAAGCTGAATGGCAGATCCCTGGCCGGAAGGAAGCAAGAACCGTTCGCGACAGTGGTGGGCAGCACTCTCTGGAGTTTCCGCTTCGAGGGCAATGAAAAACCGCAGACGCAGCAGCACTTCCAACTTGGACAAGTGCTCGGTTTGCTCTGGCACCAAGCGGCCTAACGAGATTTGTAGGCGCGGCCTGCGTCGCCGAGATCCGGGGCGGCCCCAAAGCTGCCGGGCCAATGTCCACAGAGAGGTCTGCTCAGAGGACTTGACCAACAGCTTTAAGCCTGTCAGCGGGTTAAGACCATAGGTAAGCAGCAGAGAATACATCGGCGGCAGGAAAGATTCAGAGGAGCGTTTTGAGCTAACGTCAAAAGGATACCCTATAGGCCAACTGTAGCACTGCCTACCCTCTATCCCCATCCAAGCCCCACCCTTCCCTATGGCCGGGATCCCTGCTCAACGCTGGCTGTTTCATCCTGTGGACAAGTTGGCTGCCCAGAGCTTGGCCGAGGCAGTGGGGATCTCGCCCATATTGGCTCAGATCTTACTCAATCGCGGGCTCTCCAGCCCTGCTGCCGTGCAGCAGTACCTGCAGCCGGATCCCGCCCACCTGCCTCCACCCAGTCAGGATTTTGCCGATTTGCCCCTGGCGGTGGACTTGCTGGACGGGGCGATTCGCCGACAAGAGCCCATTGCCATTTGCGGCGACTACGATGCCGACGGCATGACCAGCACGGCCCTGCTGCTGCGGGCTTTGCAGGACGCTCCAGTGCATTACCGCATCCCCAGCCGCATGACCGAGGGCTATGGCCTCAACAGCCGCATGGTACAAGAGCTGCACCGAGAGGGGGTGCGCCTCATTCTCACGGTGGACAACGGCATCTCCGCCCACGAGCCCATCCAACTGGCCAAAGCTCTGGGCTTGACGGTAATCGTGACGGATCACCACGATTTGCCGCCCCAGTTGCCCCCTGCCGATGCCATCCTCAATCCCAAGCAGCTCCCCGTTTCTTCTCCCTATCGGGGGATGGCCGGGGTGGGAGTTGCCTACCTCCTGGCCCAAGCGCTGGCCGAGCGCCGTGGTGATGGCCATCTGCAGCGGGTGGCCCTGGAACTGTTTACTGTGGGCACCATTGCCGATCTGGCGCCGCTGACGGGGGTTAACCGCCTTTGGGTGCGGCAGGGGCTGCACCTCTTGCCCACCTCCCAGGTGGCAGGGATCCGCGCCCTTCTGCAGGTGATGGGCATGCAGGGATCCCTGGAGGGGTTGCGGCCTGAGTGGATTGGGTTTGGCCTGGGGCCCCGCATCAATGCCGTTGGGCGAATTGGCCGGGCGAGAATGGGGATCCAGTTGCTGACCACCGACGATCCCCTGCAAGCAGAGAAACTGGCCCGCCGCTGCGAGCGGCTCAACCAGGTGCGGCAGCAGATGTGCGGGCGCATCGAGGCAGAAGCCCTAGAGCAAATTGCCCAGCAAGGCCGGGATTTGCAGCAGGAACGGGTATTGACGATTTTGGGATCCCCTCAGCGGAGATGGCACAAAGGGGTGATCGGCATTGTGGCCTCGCGGTTGGCAGAGCGTTTTGGCTGTCCGGTGTTCATCGGCAGCCAGTCGCGGCAAGGGGAGATCAGTGGCTCGGCGCGGCAGGGGATCCCCGAGTTTGACGTGTTTCAGGCGTTGGAGTTTTGCAAGGATCTGTTCACCAAGCACGGCGGCCACCCGGCTGCCGGGGGATTTAGCCTGAGAGCAGAAGACTGGCCTTTTTTTGAAGAACGATTGCGGCAGTTTGCCCAACAGCAGTTGCAGCCGGAGCAGATCCAGCCGCTGGTGCAAATCGATGCCGAAGTGTCGCTGTCAGATCTCACCCTTGACCTCTATCGAGAGCTGCAGCATCTGCAGCCCTGTGGCATCGGCAATCCTGAGCCGGTCTTCTGCAGCCGCAACCTGCAGGTTCTGCAACAGCAGCGATTTGGCCCAGTTCCCGGCCACCTGAAGCTGCTGCTCCGGGATCCTGCTCTCCCTACGCAACGCTCCCATGGGTTACGTGCTACTCGGACGGAGTCCTCTTGTCCGGGCAGGAGCGACTCAGCTGTCAAAACCTCCAGTTACGACACTGATGGGTTATCGCTGGGCAACGCTTTGGGCAACACTTTGGCGAACGGGTCAGCAGTGGGGAGCACAAACCCGAGGCCACAGCGCCCCTTCTGGGCCATCCGTTGGCGGGGAGCGGAAACCCATCCGCTGCCGGAGCGAGTTGATGTAGCCTACACCCTCAAGGCCAAAACATGGCAGGGAGAAACCCAACTGGAGCTGGAAATTCTCGGGATTCGACCTGCCCAAGAGGCTGCCACTGCCGGCAACCCCCCTCTCGAGAAAACAGCGCCCCGCACCCCTGATGGGAGCAAGTCTCCCATCTCCCCCGCCTCTCTGGATGCCACTCCTCCCATGCCCAACTCCAAGCCCTCGACTGGCTCCCAGAGGGGGACAGAGCCCTCACCTCTGTTGATCTGGCGCCCCACCCCCCAGCCCACCCAGCCTTTGCGTTGGCAAGCTGTAGACCGATTTTCTGTCCTCTGGCCTCAGGCGCAGGGAACCATCCTGTTCTACGGCTTCCGCCGCCCCTCGCTGGTCTTGTCTTCAAGGCCTACGGCCCGCTATCGCGAACGGCGGTACCTGACTCTCCACTACGACCGTCCCCAAGCCGGCCACCGCTATGATCAACTCTGGTTGTGGAGCTGGCCCCCTTCTCTGGATCACCTCAAGTGGCTGCTCTGTTGCACCCCCAGCAGCGAGCTGTTGATTGCCGTCCATCAGCAAGCGGTGCCCCTGCCCTCCGCTGCCAGCTTGCAACGCCAGCTCCGCCAATACCTGCAAACCCGCAGCCAGGTGGATCTGCTGCGCTTGGCCCAGCAGTGGTGGCTGTCTCCGGCAGTGTTGGTGGCAGGATTACGCTCCCTGGGGTACGCCTGCCCAGATTTTGGCCCCACGGGATCCCTCGGCGAAGAACTGGAAGCCCAGCAAGCTTGGTACAGCAGCTCCTGGCAGCAGGTTGCCGCCCTGCTTCAGCGATCCCACCTGGATTCTTCTGCTGCAGAGGCCCATGGGGATTAAACTGCTGCTCGGCTCTGACTACCACGGCAGCCCTCGGCTGATCCGGCAGGCCCTTGCCCATCTGCCGGAGGTGGATGCTTACATCAACTGCGGGGATTTCTGTTCCAAGGCCGGCAAACCTTCCCGCAAGGCCACCCAGGGCTTTCATCCGGCAGCCCAAGCAGAGGTGGTTCATCTGCAATCCTTTTTGGCGGCAGTGGAGAGCCTGGGCAAACCCTGGCTCTTTTTACCTGGCAACCACGATCCAGCAGCTTCGGTTTTGAATTCGCTGGTTGGCCGTTGGGGGCGGGCCATCACCCAGTCCTGCTGCTTTGAGTGGCTGGGGTTACAGGTTTTGGCTGTACCCTGGACTCCCCCCTGTGGTTGGAGCTGGTCTCTCACCTCCGCCCATTTGCAGGAGCTGCTCGCCCTCTACAGTCAGCCCCCCCGACCCATTGACCTGCTGCTCACCCATGCTCCGCCGCGAGGCTTTTTGGATGAAGGCGGGAAGTGGTATCACCGTCGCACACCCACCTTGCGCCCCCTTTTGGAACAGCTGCAGCCGCGCTACTACATCTGCGGACACATGCATTGGGATGGGGGCAAGGTAGAGCGATGGGGATCCACCCTGGTGATTAACACAGCCCTGCACAACATGGTTCTCGAGATCCATTAGGCAGGAAGCCCTTGGACAGCCTTCCGCCTCCTCAGATTTCCACTCGTAGGAACCTTCCATGACCCGTCCTTTGATCTTGGCCAGCAGTAGCCCCGGCAAATGGCGCGAGTTCAATGCCTTTTTCCAGGCCCATGCCCCTGCTTGGGAGCTGCGCCGCATGCCCTCAGAAATTGAGGTGGAAGAAACCGGCACCACCTTTGCCGAAAATGCCCTTCTCAAAGCCAGAGCCGTGGCCAAGTCTCTGGGGGAGTGGGCCATTGCCGACGATTCCGGCCTAGCGGTAGAAGCCCTTGGCGGCGTCCCTGGGATCCGCTCGGCTCGCTATGCCCCCAACGATGCTGCCCGCATCGAGCGGTTGCTCAGGGAAATGGAAGGGATCCCAAATCGCCGAGCCACCTTTCACTGCGCCATCGCCCTGGTGGATCCCCAAGGTGTAGTGCATGCCCTGGTGGAAGGGGTATGCTCAGGAGAGATCTTGACCCAGCCGCGGGGAGAGGGGGGGTTTGGCTATGACCCCCTGTTTTGGGTGCCCGAAGTGGGGCTAACCTTTGCCGAGATGAGCCCAGCTCAAAAAGAGGCCATCGGCCACCGAGGCCGAGCCTTGCGCGCCTTGAAAGCGCAGTTGCCTCTCCTGGAGAAGCGTATGGGCTGGCTTGGATCCCAGCAATAGCCCCCGATGTCCTGGCTGGGGAGCTGCTAGGATACAGTAGTTGCTTCCCTTCGGGGGAGTGAAATTGAAAGCCGTCTTGCCTTGGCAGCTGAGGGGAGCGCTCGAAGAACTATGGGTTTTTCTGAGTTTGAGGATCAAGATCCCATTGCAGCAGCGGAACGGACTGCTGCCCCCGATCCCAGCCGCTATGCTCCAGATTCTGCCGGTGAGGAAGCCGCGATCTCCTCGGTTTCAAACTCTGGTGAAGGAAGGGAGCGGCAAAGTCGTCGTTCCCCACCCCCTTTGCCGGAAGAGGGCTCAACCTTTGTGGGCGCAGAGGATTGGCTGGACGTTCGCGGTAGCGGGACGGAGTCCTTGGAGAATGGGCGGGATAGCTACAGGGAGTCCGCGCAAGGGGCCACTTCTCGCCCTTCCAACCGCTCCCCCCAGACTGGCCGAGACGAGGGGTCTCGTGTTGACAGCGAAAAGGGGGGGCAGAAAGCCGCTGCAGGAGGAGCCGGTGAGCGTCCTGGGCAAGCCCTGGTTTCCCGCCGTTCTGTCTCCAGCAACCGCGGCTACGACGGATCCGCCCGTTCCTCTGCCTTTCGCGGTAGCGGGACGGAGTCCTTTGCTGGCCGCTCGCGTAAGCGGGACGGAGTCCTTGGGGAATCCGGCTACCGCAGTGACTACAGCCGTTCCGCGGCTTACGGCTACACCTCCAGCTATGTTGGCGGTGGAGGATATGGCGGTGGTGGGCGAGGCGGCAGCTCCAGCGGGGGGGTCTCCTCCTCCGATCTGACGATCCTGCTGGTGGTGGCCCTGCTGGCCTTCTTCGGGGGATTCGCTATCCGCAACATCTTCGCCGAGAGAGGCGGCTTTGACGATGAGCGCCCCATCCGCGCTGCCAATGTGCCCGCAGCCTTTCGCGATTTTTGCTTTGCCTACAACGGCACTGCCTCCTTCACCGTGGTGCAACTGACCAGCGTTTCTGCTCTGACCATGGCCTCAGTGCCCGTTTACAAGATGGATACTTGCACCATCCCCGTCAGCCAAACGGCCAATGCCCTCCAAGCTTTGGGCATCCGCGGCCGGGCCAACACCTTGGGCCCCCAGCTGGGGGGATCCAACCTCACCCTGATCCAGCTCCCCTTGGCCAGCAGCTTGGCGCGCGCCGTGTACAGCCAGTTTCCTGGCTTGGCCGCTCAAGGCAACGAGGCGCAGGTTTTGTCCCAACTGGAAGCCACCATCAACAACGCCCTGCGCTCCAACATCGAAGGGTTAGCCCTGCAAAGCCTGGAGCCCACCAACATCCCCGACGTCTACGTGATGGTGCCGGGGCACTCCTTTAATTTGCAGCCCCAACTCAACCTGCGCTAACCCTCCTGCAGAGGACGACGGTGTGTTCATCACCCTAGAAGGCGGGGAAGGGGTGGGCAAAACCACCCAACAGGCCCTCTTGGTTGAGCGGCTGCGCCAAGAAGGCTACGCTTGCCTGTGTACCCGCGAGCCGGGGGGCACGGCGCTGGGCAAAACGCTGCGGGAGCTGTTGCTGCACGGGGATCCCTTTAGCCCTCTGGCGGAGTTGCTCCTGTACGCGGCGGATCGGGCTGAACACGTGAGCAAAGTCATCGCGCCGGCTCTGGCGGCAGGGCAGGTGGTGGTTTGCGACCGCTTTACCGATTCCACCCTGGCCTACCAGGGCTACGGTCGGGGGCTGGACTTGGAGAAGATCCGCCAGCTCAACCACTTAGCCACCGGCGGGTTGCAGCCGCACCTCACCCTGTGGCTGGATCTCCCCCCAGAGGTGGGGCTGGCGCGGAAGGCCTCCGGCCCGCTGGCGCGAACAGGGTCTTGCGACAAGCTCGAACAAGAACACCTGGAGTTCCACCGCCGCGTCTACCAAGGGTTCCAGGCTCTGGCTGCCGCAGAACCCCAGCGGATTGTCCGCATTTCAGCCCAGGGATCCCCGGCAGAGGTGGCTGCCCGCCTCTGGTCAGTGGTCGAACCCCGCCTACCACTTGCGACAGCAGGCCGGGAGCCCTAGACTCTGTTCCGCTGACGGGAATGGCGCGACAGGCCAAAGCTCGCGACAGTTTCCCTGGCCACAGCCTGCTCGGTTTACCAAGGTTAAGATTAGGTTAAAAAGGAAGAGGCGGGGGTAACCTCAAGCTAGGCTGGATGACCTATGTGAAAAGAGCCTGCTGCCCTCTTGGTTCTCGTTTTGGGTAGAGGAGACTGGCTGTGGACGCTGTTGCTGCTGAGCTGAAAACCGATCGCGTCAGCGGGACGGAGTCCTTTCGCGTCAGCGGGACGGAGTCCTTGCACTTGACCTTGCCCTCATCTGCGCCCTTGCCAACCGTGGCCGCCTGGGCCCACCAGCTGTTGAGCCAGCAATGGCAGCGGCTGCAGAAACACGTAAAGCGAGTTCTGACCCAGCATCCAGAAGCGGCAGAGTCTCTGCACCAAATCCGGGTGACCCTGCGCCGTATTGGCACTTGGGTGCAGGTATTTCAGGGATCCGTCCGGCTGCCCAAGCCTCTCAAGCCCAAACGCCTGCAAAAGCTGGCCAGTGCTTTGGGCAAGCAGCGGGATCTGGACGTGCTGCTGGAAATCCTGCAGGAACCTTGCTGGGAAGGGATCCCGGCAGCCCAGCAGGCAGAACTGGAGAAGCTAAAACAAGATCTGCAGCAACGTCGAACCCAAGCCGAGAAACGCTCCCGCCGCATTCTTGAAGATGCTGACTTCCTGGCGTTTCAAGCTGCCTGCGAGCAGTGGCTGGCTCACCCCCGCTATAAGCCCCAGGCGGAGCTGCCTTTGCCGGAAAGCTTGCCCCACTTGCTGACTCCCCTGCTGGCCCAGTGGCTGCTGCAGCCAGGCTGGCGGATCCCTGCTTTCCCCGCAACGGAAGCCCAGGCTGAGCAACTGCACGAGCTGCGCAAGGCCACCAAACGGCTGCGCTATCAGGTGGAGTTTTTTGCGCCCTTTTACGGGGAAACCATGCAAGATTGGATAGCAACCCTGAAATGCTTGCAGGATCAACTGGGCCGCTTTAACGATTTGCAGGTTTTGCAAGGCGAGCTGCCTGCAGACTCAGACCTACAAACCCTTCTCCAGGAACAACAAAAACTAGTCCTCCAGGAGTGGCCTGAGCACCAACAGCGCTGCCTGGCCTCTGCCGAGCAGCACCGGCTTTACTCTAATCTTTTCTCTGTTTCCAATTTCTTTCCAACTGGGGATCCCTAGGTTTCCAATTCTATAGATCCCCCCGAAGGAAAAACCCCGCCTTATTGGCGGGGGATTTTTTGTGGCTATAGGGTTTCCAATTTCTAGGGATCCCCCCGAAGGGGGAACGCGATATTACTGGAACGCTTCCCAACAGCGTTGGGTGTTTCCAATTTCTAGGGATCCCCCCGAAAGGGGAACAGTGTAGTCGATGGAGGTTACTCCAATGATCACTATCTACAAGTTTCCAATTTCTAGGGATCCCCCCGGAGGGGGAACTTGAGCCTTGCGGATCTGGGCTATCGTCACACTTGCACCCTTACCCGCACGGTTTGGAACCCGCACAGGCTTGGGCAACAAAACAGGAGTTGGCTTTGGTTGAGCCGGAGCCACCGGCTTTTCTTCGTTGTAGGAATCGCCGAACGCAGACTCAAATGCAGCTTTCGCTGCTTCGAGCCACTCGTCCGGAGTCCAAATAGTGCGCTTAGACATTGTAGGCTCCTTTTGAGAAGTGTGTCTAGTTCGGTTGCTCCCCTGGCGACACGTTTAACCAAGTTTCCAATTTCTAGGGATCCCCCCGAAGGGGGAACACTGGGAGAAGCTCCGGGCAATGCTACAGTACCGAGCGTTTCCAATTTCTAGGGATCCCCCCGAAGGGGGAACACTGCTCGCATACATATATGACCCAAAACACACAGGGGAGTTTCCAATTTCTAGGGATCCCCCCGAAGGGGGAACATGAGATGGGGATCCAGCGCTAAGGTAGCTCTCTCTAGTTTCCAGTTTCTAGGGATCCCCCCGAAGGGGGAACCGCAGTGGAAGGGACGGGTGGAAACTGTCCACGCCCTTGACGAGTTTCCAATTTCTAGGGATCCCCCCGAAGGGGGAACAGGACATGAGGGCAGCTGCAACTGCAGCTTGTTCGTAGTTTCCAATTTCTAGGGATCCCCCCGAAGGGGGAACACCCAGAAGCACCGCGCTGTATACACGGATCCGCAAGGTTTCCAATTTCTAGGGATCCCCCCGAAGGGGGAACAGGTCTTGAGGGGGCAGAAGTAGAGTACGAAGACGAAACGTTTCCAATTTCTAGGGATCCCCCCGAAGGGGGAACGGCTACCCGAGTTAGACGGGGTAGTCATGATTATCAAGTTTCCAATTTCTAGGGATCCCCCCGAAGGGGGAACCAACTGCCCGCCAGAGTTAGAAGGAGCGGAGATCGAATGTTTCCAATTTCTAGGGATCCCCCCGAAGGGGGAACTCTCAAAAAGGAGTTGAATGATGTCTCGCAAACGGCGGTTTCCAATTTCTAGGGATCCCCCCGAAGGGGGAACCCGCGTGAAAGGCGGACACAAATATGCATTAGGGGAGAAGTTTCCAATTTCTAGGGATCCCCCCGAAGGGGGAACTATGCCTACAATACCAAAGGGATGTTGTGGTATTGGTTTCCAATTTCTAGGGATCCCCCCGAAGGGGGAACCCCATACTTAGGGTAGGCTAGTACTATATAAGGAGTGTTTCCAATTTCTAGGGATCCCCCCGAAGGGGGAACGGCAAACCACTGTATTTGGTCCAGCCAAGAACGCGAGTTTCCAATTTCTAGGGATCCCCCCGAAGGGGGAACATATGAATCCCGTCGACGTCACCCAAATGGGAGGGGAGTTTCCAATTTCTAGGGATCCCCCCGAAGGGGGAACGCTGCTTGGATTCGGGACAGCATAGTGTCCCGAGTCTTGTTTCCAATTTCTAGGGATCCCCCCGAAGGGGGAACTACCCAAGTGTTATGTCAACTCACGTGTAGCTCTATTTGTTTCCAATTTCTAGGGATCCCCCCGAAGGGGGAACCAGTTACAGTTTCTCACTGCCTAAGGAGGATTGTATGAACGTTTCCAATTTCTAGGGATCCCCCCGAAGGGGGAACGTCCGCCTCACAAAGAGGTGCCCGTATCTAGGCTAATAGTTTCCAATTTCTAGGGATCCCCCCGAAGGGGGAACACTTATTTGCAGACTTAAACAAAACTCCTTTTTCTTTGTTTCCAATTTCTAGGGATCCCCCCGAAGGGGGAACTTTACCAGGGCTGTCACCGCTGGCAGCATTGGTGCTGTTTCCAATTTCTAGGGATCCCCCCGAAGGGGGAACTCTACCCCTATTAAACCCAAGCAGGGCAAGGAATGCAAGACCCATTTGCGAGGGGGTCGGTCGAAGAGGGCAAAAAAGAGCTTGGGAGAGGGGGGTGAGAGGCCTGAAAGCCTTGTGGCGCAAGGCATCGAGCGGGTCAACGAAAGAATCGGCCTTTGCGGGTTTTGGCGAGGCGCTCGCAAAAGCGTTGATACCGTTTTTGTGTGCTTTTGAGAACATCAAGTACTGAAGTGGGTGGAGAGTTGCTTGAGCTAGACAACGATCGAGTGGGGGGGTGCAGTTAAGGGGGGCCCACCCCAGATTTCCACTTGGTCAAGGGCGTGGCTGGTGAGGGGATAGAAGCGGACGCTGTCTTCATCGGGCTTGACCCTTTTCCGGAGCCGTAGCTTGAGCTCCTCGAACTTGTCTTTGTCGAGGACACACTCGAACACGCTGTATTGCACGCGCTTGCCGTAGCCTTCTAGCAGGTCGGCAATTTTCTTGCGGCGCTTATCACAAGGGGTGTCGTAGGTAACGACATAAAGAAACATCAGCGAATCCGGTAAGGCTGATACAGGTCTTGAGGATTATAGACAGAATGCTTAAATTTCTTAACCTGCTGCGTCAGCAAATCCCAGCGGGGTTGATCCCCATCGGGGGTTTGGATGGATCCCTCCATTCTTTGGATGAAAGCTGTAAGGTACTTTTTCCTGCCACTATCACTTAGAAAACAGCCACCATCGCGATACTCAAAGTCTTCTTCGATGTTCATAATGCCCTTGTTGATCAGCCAGAGGACTATTGAATCTACAATAGGCGCCCGAAATTCTTCCAGTAAGTCCGAAACCAGAGCAGCATGGCGTTCACTGCTAGCGTGCAAGCAACCCTGATAGGGATCCAAATCTTGCAGCTCAATCAGGGTTAATAGATGGTTCCAGAGCACCATGTAGCCAAAGCTGAGCATGGCATTAACCGGGTTAGTGGGCGGCTGTCGAGTGCGGTTAAGCAAAACAAAGCCCCTTTGCTGAAGGCAATTTCCCAATTCCGGGAAATACAGAGCCGCAGCCGCTCCTTCAATGCCCCGCAATTGATCTAGAGACTTGGCCTCAAGAGCTTGAGCAGCCAAATGTTCCAGACTGCGCAGGGTCAGATCCCCTGTCTCAGTGGGGCGCTGCCTGAGCTGCCTCATCAGCAGCACTCGGCTATTGAGAAGCTTGGCTCGCACCATCTGGGCTGCCGTTTGCAATCGCCATGTCTCCGGCAGTGCTTGCTGCAAGTGGGCCAAGCGGCGGTAGCCCCTTGCAATGGGAATAAGGCGACCGTAGCAGTAGCCCAGCCGCGAGAGATAGGCAATAGGAATATTCCGCCTCAGGCACGCTCTCACTACGTCTGTGGTGACCTGGGATCGGCCAAAGATTAAAATTTGCTCCAGCAAGGGTAGAGGCACCTCCTGCAAGAGCGACTCGCCCAAATAGACCATTACGAACTCTTGCTTAAGGCTAAGCCTACACCCCTGCTGAGAGACATATAAAGTTCGCATTATTCGTCATGACGACGCAGATCTTCAGCGCCTCGCCTCTGATCTATGGCATTGCCGGGTTTAGAGCGGCCACGCTCCGGTAAAATCTCAACATCAATTTCAGGACTTGACAAGAAATCCATCACGATCTCGGCCAGACTGCCCGAAAAGAAGCTGGCAATCATGACAAGAACGGTATTGGTAATCACGGCTGCCAATCCCAAGGGAGCAATTAGCAGGATGGCCAGCGTGATCGAGCCGTTGACCACAGCTGTAACAAGGTTTCTAAGAACTTTGGCATTGATCCTCTTTTTGGACATTTTATTCCTCCAGAGATTCTCCAAGATCTCTACTTCAAGGGCCAGATTATTCCAAAATCATCAGCATTTTTCCTGAGCTGTTCAAGATAACTTTTCCTAGGATTCACCGTTGCCCCAAAAACGGTAACCACCTGATAGTCATCCAAATCTGCAATCCAGACAGGGGACGGCGTGCCTGTGTCGCCGCAGAGAAACTTGTCGTATTTTCCTGGCGCTATCTTGCCTACCTTGTGCAAAACAGCCAAAGCATAGGGCTTATTAAACTCTTTTGGGCCGCTGCAGACTACAATCCTGCAATGGGCATCCACAGCTTCAGGCAACTTTTCTTTGCTGACCTGACCAAAGCTCCCGGGATTGCTGGGATCAATGGCCTGCCCAGTCAAAACCTGGAGTGCTTCAAAAAAGCCCCGCAGCCGCTTCTGAAAGAGTTTCTGGAATTCCTCTACCGACTCTGGCAGATTCCAAAATGAATCTTCGGAGTTGGGAATGAGGGTGGATCCCCGCCACCAAGGAGCTCTACCGCGGTCTTGGCGAGAGTAGCAGGGCCTTCTTGCCCCCTGGCCAATACCTCCCAGGTGAAACAGCATCCAGGTTAGATTCCGAAAGAGCTTTTGCACTGCTTCCTGCTTCTCCTTTGAAGCATGGTTGTGGCACTCCTCAGAAAGGCTGAGAATGAGGATCCCTTCTCCCTTTCCCGCTTGGTTGGGTTCCGGCTCTGGTTGAGTTACTCGCCCCTTCAAAAGATCCACATGGATCCAGCCGTGTTTTTGCTGGGGAGTGATGGCCCCAAAAAGTTGCCCCTCCCATTCCTGCACCTGCTTCACGGGCAAAACACCCAGGGCAAAGGTTCGAAACCAGTAGCGCAGCATGTTCTTAAAGGCTACCGGTCGGACTTCGGCAATTGATTTGTTGTCATACCGGTTCCTATCAGGTCTCCAGTTGACCACTTGCCGCCCGTGGATCAACTGACCCTCCAGCTCAAAAGGCAGTCGTAAGAATTCTCCCTTGTATTGAGATAGAGTTTTGCCAGTTTGAATCAGCCGACCGTAGCCGGTATTGACTTGGGATCCCACTCCTTGCTCCAGCCCGCGGATAAGCCATTCTTTCACTTGGGCTAACATCTCGTCGGTGCAGCCTGGGCCTTTGCGCAGGCCAATCAAAAAAGTGGCTTGCTTGAGAGAAAAGAAGAGGTTGGGATTAGGTGAGTATTCAAGATTTTGACCGTTCCACTTCCAGATATTATTGGCAATATCGACAGCTAGACCTCCTGTTTTGGAATTATCAGGATCCCCTTGTCTTTGAGGCCGGGTTGGCACGGGGTAGGCATCCAAAAAGATCACCTTGCCAGCACTATCTTTATCCTCAGCTTCCAGGTGCCCAAGCCAGGGTGCCACTGCTTTATCCGCCTCTTTCCAAGACAGGTTGTGCTTCCGCATCAACTCTCGAATAGCCTGGGTGCGGGCTACCCCCCGCAAGGTGGAGCTGGGAATGTAGGGGATCCCCAAGTGATCAAAAGCGGGCAGCAGCATGCTTTCCGGGCCTTTGGCTCCACCCACCCGAATTCGCCAGGGACAGGTGACCTGAAAAGTGTTTTCTTCTCCGGCAATGCGTTTGATGCGAGCATTTAGAACTTGCAGGCGCGCTCCGTAGTTTGCCTTTGCTTCTACTTGGTGCACCAGATCGACTTTGGTTCCGTCTTTGAAAGGAGTTGCTGGAGCTCTCATCCACCGCAGATATTCAATAAAGCTCGCCGTCGGATCTGGGTTGGGACTGGGATCCGAGGGATGTCCTAACCAGGGAGAAGGTTGGGAATGGTTGCCGCCCCCTCCACCACCACTCCCCCCTCTCTGATTGGGGGGATGGCCTCCTCCTCGACTTCCTGAACTTGGCAGACGGCTGGGATCCCGCTGCTGGGGCGAGCCTCCGGGACGGGGAAGGGGTTGTGGAGCGTTGGCAGGACGATTGCTAGGCATTTGATCTTCTCCTAAAGCTGGAAAGCAGTATTAGGAATTGCGAAGCGTTTCCCGAAATTCGCGCAACATAGCGCTGGTGCCAATTTCTAAGGCGCGTCGAATGAGTTGAGGCACAAGCCTGGGGATGTCGAAGTCTGGGAAAAGTCGGCTGCAGCTCGATTCTACGTAGTCTTCTCCCTGCAGAATAAACATCCGTAAACTTCGCTCACCCAAGATCCAAACTTCCGGCACGCCAATAGCTTTATAGGCATCGATAAAGGTTCGGGAAGTAATGTCGGACTCAATGGCCAGATCAGGCGGGGGCAATAGATCAACATCAATTCTTCCCTCACACCCTCGCATCTGCTCCAGGTTATTGACATAGAAGCAGGTGTCAGGCTCCACCCCAGCACTGCCAGACTTTTTAAGGGTTGTTGAGCCAAAGTCTTCCCAGTCTCTCCCTTGAGAATCGAGAATGGCTGAGACAATGTGGCCGGCAATGCGATGAGGGCGCTCGTGTTTGGATAAGGGAGACATAATCTCTAAAGTGCCGTTGTAATAGGCAACGCGAGTGTGGCGGTCTTCCCCTAACTCCTCCAAAATGCTCTCAAAGTCTTGCCAAGTCAGCGAATGGATGACCACTTGGCTTCCTTCACACAGGGAAATAGACTGGATTGGAATGGCTACGCTCATTATTCCCCTCCGCTAACGTCATCGTCATGGTAAATGGCTGTAGCCCAGAAGCTGAATTCTTGCGCCAAGGCAAGTCCCAGTCCTGTTAAGCCCAGGTACTCTTCAACTTCTAATCTCATGAGGCGATCTAGGCCGTCGGATTTGGAGATTCCATTCTGACCGGAGATCTTTTCTAGGCAATCGAAAAACTCCTTGACCACCTCTTTTTTGCCCTCTTGGCTAAGGGCATCTTCTTCGGCCTTGAGGCGCAGCAAACCCCAGGTGGAAAGATAGGTGTACAGCTCCACAGCCTGGTTCTTCTGCTCTTTTAGCCTTTCTGTATCCTTGGTTTGTGCTCTGAGCTGGCACAGGGATTCGTAAAC
Organism: Thermostichus sp. OS-CIW-29; assembly: GCF_054058195.1. Lineage (NCBI taxonomy): Bacteria > Bacillati > Cyanobacteriota > Cyanophyceae > Thermostichales > Thermostichaceae > Thermostichus > Thermostichus sp. OS-CIW-29. The sequence continues at coordinate 16,270 of NZ_JBSSAB010000027.1, read as the reverse complement.
GGGCTTGGCCAATGTACGCGGGTCAAAGCTATTCATAAAACCTCCCTCCTAGGTTGAGATCTAGTTCAAAGACAGCTCCACAAAGCCTCGGCCCAAGCTTTCCTGGCCGCCAATCTGCATAATCTGGTTGGATTGCAGCAGATCTCGAAGCTCTTTCATTGCCTCCTCAGAACTGCCACTTGCTTGGGCTGTAACCCCCCAGGTAAAGTACATCAAGCTATCGGGAGGAATGGCCTCTTCATAGCGGAAGCCTCCTTCCACAACCTTGTGCTCGCTAAGCTTGACTTTCACCTGCCGCCACAGGCTCATTTGAATGAGGGTGGCACAGTGCTGATCGGGTAAAACAATCACGCGACTGATGTTGGGGCCTTTGGTGTAGCTCTTCCATTCCGACCATTGTTTGAGACCCTCCTTGAGAATGGCATCTTTGAGGTAAATGGGGCGGTTAGTGCCCAAGCTCGTACTGTAGGGATCCGGCACTGACAGATTCTGGTCTGTTAGCCGCAGCCAGCGCTTGAGCAGAAGCGGGCAGCTTATCCACACCACCCCGTGGCTAAGGGAGGGCACGGGGATCCACAGCAAAGAGCCATCCCCAATCCAAATGGATCCTTGGGTCAGCTGATCCCCTTCCCCAATTTCGTTGCCAAAGAGCTCAAATTTTTTGTCTTTATCGGCCACGCTGGCCCGCAACCTGCCCCGAATGGTGCTGGAAGGGATGTAGGGCAAATGGGTGTGGGATTCGCGGGCAATCCCCAAGAGGTTTCCTTCTTGGGTGGTGCCGCCGGTGTGCAGGGGAGTCAATAGATGGAGGTAGGCAATCTGAAAAGTCATGGATGGGCTCCTTTTGCGAGTAAGTATTCAAGGACTGAAAGCAAAACTCAGTTGGCCCAAGGCAGCCATAGGAGCTCGCTATAGCCCAACAGCCGCCAGCGGTGGAACACGTTGAGCCGGCCATCTTCTAGCTCGGGCTCTTCTTGGTTGAGGAGGGCCGGCTGCTCCAGGTAGTAGATACTGCCAGGGGGCGCGGCAAAAACTTGGGGGGCGGGCAGGCTCATCTGCCGCTGCTCTGGGGGGCGATCCACCCGCAGGCGTCCACTGATGGCAACGGGCTTGCCGGTGGCCACGCTCACCAGGGGGCCGGTGAGGGAGTGAGCAGGATGGGGAGTGGCCAATCGCCATTCCCACGGCCAGGCGCGGCAGAGGGAACGCCCGTCCACCTTTTTGATGAACACACCTGGGGTCACCAAGTAGGCCAAAGCGCGTCCGGCTTGGCAAAAGGCGGCCTGAGAAAGGGCCTGCAACTGCTGCCACTGCTCCTGCAGCTTCGGACAAGGGGCTAGCAAGGCACCGTGGCCTTCTCCCCCCAGCCGCAGCACTGCTTCCTGAGTAAGGGGTAGGGGATCCCAGGCTTCGCGATCGGGATCCCAGCACTCGATGGAAAGGGCCAAACTCCAGCCCGGCTGAAGACGGATACAGGTCTCCACAAAGTAGCCATCGGCTTCTCGCACTTGCCGCTTGCTCACCTGCAGGGTGTTGTGGGGCCGCACTTCATACTTCAGCGGTGGCTTAACGGCCTGGCTGAGATCCCAGCCTTTGCCTTCCAGCGCCTTTTGCACCGCCTCGAAGGGCAGATAGCCTCCCGTTTTTTTCTTCTTGCTGCTCTGGCTGCCTTCGGGTTCCTCCTCTGCTGGCCTCAGGGACACCAACGGGGCTGGCCGGGTGGGATCCCAGTGGCAATGGAAGTAGGGATCCCTCTCGTCCAACCAAGGCACAGGGACAAGGGGGGATCCGTCTTCCAGGTGCAGAGGGGCGGGGAAATAGAGCCTTTCGTCGTGGCAGAGAAAGGGGCCCCGCAGCCGCAGCGTCATCGGCTGGCCCAGGTAGGCTTGAACAGCCCCGGCCAAGGTGTGGCCACTGGGGGGAAAGCTGCTATTGGCCCAGGCCCGCTCTCCCGGCGCAAAGGGCTTGGCATCCCGAAACATCCACACATCCAAGGGTGATAGGGTAAACCAACTCATCGGCCGTTCCTCCCCAATTTCACGGTGCGGTTGCGCAGCACAAAAGCTGCCAGCTTGAACCAGTTTTTGATCTCCAGATCCCACTCCTGGGGCTGGGCGGGCAGGCTGTGCTGCCAAAAATGCTGGATAAACTCCACAAGCTTGTTCTGGAAGTGCTCTTTCTGCTCCGATTCCTGTTTGAAGAGATCCCGGCGGCTGCAAAAGAGCGTGGCCCAGGCTGGCACCGCCTCTGGGCTGGGGGCAGGATGTTGCTCCCACAGTTGGGCTGCCTGCTCAAACAAGGAGCTTTGATCCTGCTGCTGGCCCATGAGCTTCCAGTCAAAATCAAGGAGATCCTTCCACTTGTCGAACGTGTCGAACTTGCTGGTGCTCACCAGTTGGTTGCCATTGGCAAACAGCACCCGCACCTGCACGCTGTCTTTGGGGCAGCCATGGGCATAGAGGTGGCCCTTGGCTTCTTCTTCCGCCTGCCAAAGGTTTTCCAGGGCAATGGCCAGAGGCACCGAGTGATGGGCAATCACCACGCCGAAGCTGATGGTGGCTGCGGATCCCAGGGTAAAGAGGGGGCGCTGGCTCAAACCTTCGGGAGGCCGCCCTTTTTTCCACTGCCAGTAGTCCCCCAGGTTCTCAAACTCCCGCCAGTCATCCTCTCCCCCCCGGAAACACTGGCGAATATCCCACAGCCAGCCATCCCACTCCCAGAGGTTGGTGTAGGCCAAAACGTCGTCCCCACCGGCGTAGATGAGCTTGCCTGCATAGCGTTGCTCTGTTAGGTAGGGCACCAACTGGCCGGAAAAATCCAGCAGGGCGCGGCTTAGAGCGCTGTGGGTGGCAGGCCCCATGCGCTTGCGGCTGTTTTTGACAAACTTCTGAAAAGCGTCTTTGACTTGCTCCAGCTCCTCCTTGTCCTTGCCAAAGACCTCGCCAATGGCTTCCGTTTGCCCGTTGGCCAGCCGCTGTAGGGGTTGAGGCAGATAGTCGTAGTAGGATTTCATCTTCTCGCCCCTCAGCCATTTGCCCATGTCGTCCCCATCCCCGGCAGCCAGCACGTACCAACTGGCGGGGTTAACGCTGGGGTAGTAGCGGCCTAGAAGCGTCTCGATGTCCTGCCGGTAGCTTCTTTGCGTTTCCTCGTCCAGCTCCAGGTCTTCCACCAGCCAACCGGCATTGAGCAGACGGGGATGGTAGCACAGCTCCTGCTGGTCGGCCCACGGGATCCCCCATTTGCCCCGCATTTCCCGCAGCACTGCCCTGACCTCCGGGTAGCGGGCCTCCACTGCCTGACAGGCCTGCTCGAAGTGCTCTCGTTCCCGTCGCCCTTGGGTTTTGAGGTAGCCGGCTACGCCAGCGGTGAGATCCGGGTAGGAAGCGGCAATCTGGTCTTCATCCAGCTCGCGGAAGAGCTCCGGCAGCACTTTGTACAAGCCCCGCTTGAGGGTTTCGGTGGCATTGAGCTGTTCCCGGCCATCGAAGAGCCCGGCCTGCCGTTGCCAAAGCCGCCGACTCTCCCCTTCTGTTATCCACCCCTGCCGCGGTGAGGGATGCACCACCGGCCCCAAGCCCGAAACGGTGCTGCGCGGCCCAAAGGCAACGGGGAGTTGCCAATCGCGGGCCTGCTTACAAGCTGCCTGTAGGCGCCGAGTTTGCTCCACTGCAGCTGCCCACCAGGATCCGACGTTGAGTCCGGCTTTGTATTGGCGGCGCTGTTGTCTTTGGGGATCCCAAAAGCTAGCCCGCAGAAACTCCAGCTCCTCATCAGCAAAGAGCTTTTGCTTAGCCCCCAGGTGATAGGTGCGGTTTTGGGCACTGACCCAGGGATCCGCATCAATGGAAACCTGAGGGGGCCTAAGGATGCCGGTATCCTTGAGGGCATGAGCCGGGGATCCCAGGGGCACGGCTGCCCAGTAGTGCTGCCACTGGTGCTCCAGCCATCCCTGCCAGGTGGGATCCTCTGGGTGCAACTGCCTCAGCCAGCGGCGATCCGCCTGCAGGTGATCCAGCACCCTCTGGGCCAACTGCTTCCATTCTTCCTTGAGGGTCTGCTGGGCAAACTGCATGGCCGCCTCCACCCGCTCTTCTGGCAGCAGCAGCAGGAGCACATTGGGAAAGCCGGCGGTGAGCAGGGCGTTAGGCGAAGGCTGAGGGATCCATTCTTCAAATTCGGGGTACTTCTCCCGCAGCCAGTAGTCGATTAATGGCTGGCCATAGAGGCTGGGGTAGAGCAGACAGTCGGGGCCGTATTTCTCGGCAAGCCGCCAACTCATGCGGGCAGAAAGGTAGTGCAGCAGCCAGGATCCGGCCCAAAAGTCCCGCATCTTGCGGCTGGCTTTGATCAGCTCCTGGATGGGGTTGAAGGTAAAGCTCACCAAGAAGGGTCGCGCGAACTTGGGCTCCTCGTAGCCGGCCAAGCATCCGGCCAAGGCTGCGGTGACGCTGGCGTGGCTCCACAGGGATCCGTCTGGCAGCCGGGTTTCTGCCGGCAATAGCAGCAAGCTCTCATCCCCAAACTCCTGACAAATGGCCTGGGGAAAGCACCGCCAAAACCACCAAAACACTTTTTGGGGATCCTCCTCTTGCCAAACCCAATCGGGGATGGCGCTCTCCTCCCGTTCCATCAGGTAGTCTGCACGGGAGCCGGCATCCTTGAGGGCTTGGTGTTGGTCATCGGCCAATTGCCAAAAGTGCTTGCGCCCGGAGAGCAAGTGGCTCATTTCTAGTCCAAGACCCAAGTTGCGATCCTCAACTTGATAGTTGATGGCTATGGGCAAATGGCCAATGGCCGCGCGGTCGCTGGCCGAGGCGATGAGATCCGCATCTCCCACACCTCTGAGAGGGGATCCCTCGGCTTTGGGAGAAGACCATCCCTGCATCGCCGCCAGTCTGGTCCACAGCCCTTCCTTGGAGCGGCCAGTCCTGTCGTGTAGGGCTTTGAGGGCGGGATCATGTAACAGACCCCAGAGCTTAGCTTGCCAGTAGTAAGACATGGTGTTTTCGCTGGAGAAACAGAACAGTTAGGAACTCCTCGAACAAGGAACAAAACCCCGGTAGCCACCCGATGTCGTGGCTACAGAAGCTACAAAACAAAATCGATCTGATCCCGGCCAGCCCTCAGTTTTCTTCAGTATTTCTCAATAGCCGTTGTTTGACCAAAAACCCAGAACCTGAGGGCGAACCGATGTCTTTAGCCTACGGAGAAGTGGAAAGATCCCCTTCCAACTTCCCTTCTGCCCAGGTCAATTTGGGAAACAGCTCTTCCAGGCCAGGCAGCAGGTCTTGCAAAACAAAGCTTTCTAGAGCTTCGCTGTTCAAAGGGTCTGGATTCATCTGCACATGGGCAACATCGTTGCGGTACTGGCTGAGGCGAGACCAGAGATCGGCAAGCTGCTTGGCGTCGGGCACATGGGCGGTAATAGGAGGAAGCGCCTGGGGCTGGTCTTCCCGTGGGATGAGGGATCGGCCCGATTCGCCAGTCGCAGGGGGATCTCCAAGGGGCTGGTCTTCTCGTGGAATGAGGGATGCCAACTGGTGTTCAATTCCCTGCCGCTCTTCTCGTTCGAGGTAGTTTTGGATCCCCTCACAGAGGCAAAGGGCGGAGACCACCCACTCCCGGGCCAGTAGAAGAGCTTGGGTGATGAGGCGCTTTTCTACATACCAGCGCAGCAGTTGAAATTGCTTTTGAACTTGGGCTTTGGGATCCGAAGCCCTGTCCGCGGGTAGAGCCAGTTGGCTGTAGCTATCCTGAATGCTTCGCAGCAGCAGGCCAAAAGGCTTGGCAAATTGACCCACCTCTTGCTCCAGATCCGCGGTGGAGTGCTTTTGCAAATTGGGCAAGTCCTCTTTTAGGAGATTGACAGGTCTTACCAGTTCAAGAGAGCGGGAAACATTGCGGATGGCTCGGCCAAAGCTTTGCAGCCGAGTAGGTCTGGGATCCCCTTTGCCAGACTTTTGTCGGCGGTAAAAGTCCCGTTGAACCGTATCCAAAAGTTGACCCAACTCCAGCGCCGAGCCGGTGCTGATGAATTTGTCGGTAGCCGTCAGCCAATCCAAAAGACGAAGGGCGGGGGTGAGATCGATAATGGGGGTTTCCGCTTGGCCAGAGCGGTACAGACCATAGTAGAGACCCTGAATCTCTACATTTTTGGCCTTGCGCAAAAGGGCAGCTCCCAAGAGCACCAGTACGGGGATGGAGCGAAAGGCGTGGGTGATATCGAAAAGCAGCCGTGTGTTGGCCTCGATGCTGTCAACCAGCACGTCGAAGATCTGCCAGGTCTCTGCCTCGGTTTTCCCTTCAGGAATGGCCTTGGCAATTTTCTCCACGTGGGGGGGTAGGCAGTCCTGTAGATGCTTCCAATGGGTGTCATGTGCTTCTTGGGTTAGCAGCACAATCACCCTCTCGATGTCAAAGAGCTGACAGAGGGCTTTGGCAACATAACGGGTTCTATCGGCTTTCCGCTCCCCAAAAACATACACCGTCTCGCTGTAGGGGCTGGTGCCTAGAGTGGTCAAAAGGGTATTAGCCATAGGGATCCTCTCGATGACGGCTTTCAAGCATTGAAGCACGGGCATCTTCAAGCTACTGCAGCTTGGAAGCCCCCCCCTTCTCAATTTGCCTGGAGAGGGTTCTGGGTTGAATGTTGCCCTATCCTCTCCCGAAAAGTGGCATTCTCTGCTCAGCCGGTGCCAGAAAGATGGGGATCTCTACCCCCAAAATTGAGTGGAGCCATCTTGCCGCTGGATTTGGATCCCTGCTCGACAACTGTTTCAAAACGGTGAAGGTGGGGGATGTCAGAGCTAGCCTAGACAGAGATTCGGCCATCCTAAACAACGGGGATCCTGTGATGCTATCGACTCCAGAGTTGTCCATTTCAGGTCAAAAGCTAACTCCCGAACAGTTTCTGGCCTTGCCGGAGGGGGATATTGTCTATGAGCTAGTCGATGGGCGGGCCGTCTCCAAAAACGAACCCATGTCGCCAAAACGCTTCCATGCTCGTCTCCAACCGGTGTTGTGGCAAATTTTGGAGGACTGGTGCTCTAGCCCTGAGTGTCCTAAGCCTGGGTCAGCACATACTGAGTGGGCAATTGTTCTGACACGAAAAGCGGAACCCTGGATCCCAGTTCCTGATGTTACTTACATCTCTAACGAGCGGTTGCCGGTTGAGGCCATGACCGATGAACCTTGTTTTGCCATTCCCGAGTTGGTGATCGAGATCCTTTCTCCTGGCCAGAGTTTTGGAGCCATAGCTCAGAAGGCAACCGATTATCTAGAAGCTGGGATCCCCAGGGTTTGGGTTGTGGATCCCCAAGCCAAGAGCATCACGGTCTTCTATCCCGATGCCCCGCCGCGCACCTTTACGGGATCCCAAGCCATTCAAGATGATTTCCTGCCGGGTCTAAAGGTGATCCCTCAAGATGTATTCGCTCAAGCCCGGATCCCTTAGGGGGTACCTAGCGAGCCCACGATAATCAGAGTTAGTTCCAGAAAGAGAGCATCCGGCAGAGGTGGCCACCCGCTCGGGTCTGGAGCTGATTGGCTCAGGAATGCCGAAGGGATCCCGAAGCGATATTCCCTGCTATGGGCTAATGGCGAGACGGAAAAGCTTCTCATCGGCCAGTTGAAGAACTTCCTGCCCTGCAGCCGCCAGTTGTTCCGAGGGCAAGTTCTGGTATTTGTCAATAAACTCGGGCAAAACTTGAAACTCCACCCGCTTGCCGGTCTCTCGGTGGATGACCACGCTGCGCATTTTTTCAAGAGATTCGACCTCCACCAGCTTCAAGTTCAACTTGCCCAAACTGGCTCCTGTTGCAGCATGCAAGCCATCCACAATGCACACGAACGGGATCTCTGCCGGCGACTCGTGAATGACCTCCACCAGAAAACGGTTCCTAGAAGTGTGGGGAGTTGGACTCATCAAGCCCAGCTCCTGCAGAGCGCGCATCCCCATGCGATAGCCGACCACGGCCCAAGGCCCAGCTCCGCCATGAATTTCCGTTACTCGCTGAATGGCCGCCGCCGTCGAGTCCGTTGCAGAACTGGTGACCGGATGAGCTGTCGCCGGCGCTCCCAGAGTTAGCTGAAGTGCAATCAGCAAAAGAGAAAGCTGCTGTGGCTTGGCAATGGATGACAGGTTCATAGGCAGCGAGAGAGCTGATAAAGAGGAGATGGGTCAAGCCATCCTAAGCTCTAACCTTCGAGGTTGCCTATGCGGGGGTAGGGGATCCAGCCCTCTTCTGGGAACTCTTCCGAAAATCACCTCCTGGCTGAAGAGGGCTAAGACCAATGGTATTGTCAGGGGTAAGCCCCTGGGCGTTGAGCACAGGCCCCTGCAGGAGTAAGGGTAGTACTAGAGTACCGTGATTTTCCTCTGATTGCCGTAAGGCGTTGAGCACGGGATGAAAAAAAGGATCCCGTATGGGATCCCTTGGAAGTGATTTTCCTCTGATTGCCGTAAGGCGTCTTGCTTTCCCTCTGCAGGTTTTGCATCCGAACTCGAGGCAGAGATGGGATCAGATGACTTGGCCGTCGGATGTTATTCTCCCCTTGAGTTTACCGGCCCGCTCTTCGGCCTCCTCCATAACCCTGTCCAGCTGCTCCAGCACCTCGCCCGGATGCTTTTCCAGCACCCGCAGGGAGAGGGCCATCCGTCCCTTGGCCTCATCTACATCGATGACAACAGCTTTGATGCGTTGGCCTGGTTTGAACAAATCCGGTAGCGAGGCTACAAAGTTTTGGCTGACCTGCTTGATATGCAACAGCCCGGTTATCCCCCCTTCCAAATCCACAAACACGCCGAAGGGTTTCAGTCCGCTGACCTTGCCCTCCACCACTTGGCCACTGGTGTAGCGGCTCAGGTTCTCCGACTTTACAGCCGCCCTTTGGGAGAGCACCAGCTTGTTGGCTTCTGGGTTCACCTCGATAAAGCTTGCTGTCAAGGATTGCCCCACCAACTCCTCCAGACTTTCCCGTTGGCTGAGGTGGGAGCGGGGAATGAAGCCGCGCAGCCCCTGCACATCCACCACCACCCCCCCTTTGTTGGTGGCGATCACCGGAACGGTTACCGTCTGGCCGTTGGCTTGCTTCTGGGCCAGCTCTTCCCAAAGCCGCTTCAGCCTCAGCCGCCGCGCCGAGAGCACAATTTGTCCTTCTGCATCTTCCCGCAGGATGAGAAACTCGGCTTCTGTCTTTAAAGGAAAGAGCGCACTCAAATCTTCCCCTGGGCGGATCCCTGCTTCCTTGAGGGGCAAAAAGGCCGGGGATTTGCCGCCAATATCCACCAGAGCGCCATCGTTCTGATGTTGGAAGATGCGGCCTTGCACCACCTGCCCCGGTTGAAAGCTGAGGTTTTGCTTGTCTAAAGCCTGGGCAAAATCTTCCGCGGAAAACGTATCGGCAGCCTGAGAGCGAGAAGAGCGAACGGTCATGGAAGGGCTCAATTCGAAAAGCAGTGGGTTTCAGGATAACCCAAAACTTGCCAGGGATCCCAGCTCCAGCCTCTGGCCTAGATGTAGTACATGAGCCGAGCCTGTTGCTGTTGTGCCTGCCGGTCGCAGAGGTCTTGTAGGGTGGTCTTCTGGAGAATGGCTACCGCCGCAGCTTGAGCCTCTTGCCAGGCCTCCAGGAGCACTTCCCGCTCTGGGGTGAGATCGCCCGAGGGCAAGTCGCGGGAGCGGGTGAGATCTTCCCCCTCGATGGCCTGGATAACATCCAGCAGCGAGATCTGCCAGGGTGCTCGGGCCAGGAAGTAGCCTCCCTTGGATCCCCGTTGGCTGCGCACCAACCCCTGTCTGCGCAAGGTGGCCAGCAATTGCTCCAAGTAGCGGTCGGGTATGGACTGATGGGCCGCAATTTCTTTGATCTGCAGCACCTGGCCATCACTGTAGTGCTGGGCCAATTCCAGAAGGGCTAGGAGAGCATATTCACTTTTACAAGACAGTTCCAAGATAGTTATCCTTCGTGGAGAGCTCAGGTCTATGATACTCCGGTTTTTCACTGGGGTTTAGCGGGATCCCGCCCTGAGCTGGCAATGGGATCCAGCCTGTAAGGTGGAATAGGCCCCTTTGGGAATGGTTTATGGCGAGTGTCAGCACCCGGTCTGGTTCAGCACGGATCCCAGCGGAGCGATTACAAACCTTGCACCAACAGATTGGCAAGCTGATTGCCAATATCGAATCCGTGTTTCAGGGCAAATCGCAGGTGGTGCAGGCGGTGGTCACGGCCTTGGTTGCGGAAGGTCATGTTTTGCTTGAAGATGTGCCCGGTGTAGGCAAGACCACTTTGGCGCGGGCCATCGCCCACAGTTTGGGAGCCAAGTTTCAGCGGATTCAATTTACCAGCGACCTATTGCCGACAGATATCCTTGGCCTCACCCTTTTCAACAAAGAAAAAGGGGATTTTGAATTTCGTCCCGGCCCCATTTTTGCCCACGTGGTCTTGGCGGATGAAATCAATCGCACCTCGCCCCGCACCCAAAGTGCCCTGCTGGAGGCAATGGCGGAAAAGCAGGTTTCGCTGGACGATCGCACCTACCCGCTGCCCAGCCCATTTATGGTGTTGGCCACCCAAAATCCTTTGGAGTACCACGGCACCTATCCCCTACCAGAAAGCCAGTTGGATCGGTTTTTGGTACGGCTGTCGATTGGCTACCCCAGCCCTGAGGTAGAGCGAGCTTTACTCTTGCAACGGCAACAGGCCGAGCCGGTGGATGCTCTGCAGCCGGTTCTCTCCCTGATGGAGTTGCGAGAGATTCAGTCGGCGGTGGATCAGGTGTATTTGGATGGATCCCTGGCGGACTATCTTCTGCAGGTGGTGCAGGCCACTCGCGTGTCCAAGCTGCTGCGGGCGGGGGTATCCACCCGTGGAGCCCTGGCCTTGGCGCGGGCAGCACGGGCTCAGGCGCTGGTGAAAGGGCGCAGCTTTTGTCTACCAGAAGATCTGCAAGCACTGTTCGTGCCGGTACTGACCCATCGGGTTTCTCTGGCCGGGTCGGGAGAGATGGCCGGCAACCGACGGCAAGAGGCTGAGGCGGTGATTCGGGATATTGTCTCCACAATTGAGCCGCCTGTTTGAGGGATCCGTAGCAGCAATGGTTAACTACAGCAGTGAGTCGGGTCGGATCCGGGGATCCACCCACATCAGGAGCAAATCGGCCAACAAATTGCCCAGAATGAGCATCACGGCCCCCAGCAGAAGCCCCGCCATCACCACATTGATGTCGAAACTTTGAACAGCCTCCAAGAGCAGCTTGCCCAGCCCCGGCCAATTGAAGAAAAACTCGGCAATAAAAGAGCCGCTGAGCAGATTGGCAAACTCAAAGCCCAAGATCGTGATCAAGGGGTTGACGGCGTTGCGCAGCGCGTGCAACCAGATCACCCGCCACTCTGGGATCCCACGGGCCCGCGCCGCCTGGATGTATTCCTGCCGCAGCACATCCAAGAAATTGCCGCGCGTAATCCGCTGCAGCCCGGCAAAGCTGGTGATGCTCAGGGCCAGCGTGGGCAGGAGCAGGTGGCGGCCCAGATCCAGCAACTTTTCCCCCAAACTAAGCTCGGCAAAATAAACACTGGTCATCCCCCCTACCGGCAGCCAGCTCACGTTTTGGGCCACAATTAGCAGCAAAATGGCCAGCACGAAGCTGGGCATGGCCTGGCCCAGGTAGCTGAGCAACTGCAACGCCCGATCCAGGGGGGTGTTCTGCCGCAGCGCCCCCAGGATCCCTAGGGGAATGGCGACCAGCCAAGTCAGCACCACAGAGGACACCGCCAACAGCAAGGTAGCGCCGGCGCGGGAGAGGATGAGCTGTGCTACCGGCACGCGATAGGTGTAGCTCACCCCGAAATCCCCTTGCAGCAGGTTGCCCAGCCAGGTCAAGTACTGCCAAACCAAGGGCTTATCCAACCCCAGCCGCGCTTCCTCTTGGGCAATAAACTCCTGGCTGAAACTGGGATCCGCCCGCAAGGGATCCAAAAAATCTCCGGGGGCCAGTTGCAAGAGCAAAAAGCTGAGCACCGTGATCAACAGCAGCACCGGTACGGCTTGGGTGATCCGCTGCAAAACTAAGGCCAGGGGAGGCCAAAGGTCAAAAGCGCGGGAACGGGAAGGCGGAGAGGAGGTTACAGCCACAGATGCAGATGGATATTCGGATATGCTCTTTGAGTTGGATTCTTGTCGAACTATGCTGACATCCTTGCGGGCAAATTTCCAGTGTGGGGTTTGCCAAGCCGAGCGGCTCTCTTGCAGGGGAATTGAGGGTTCAGGCAGTCCGGCAGACAGAAGCTGAAGCGGTACACTAGTCAGAAGCTTTTTTCATCGAGTCCCGTTGGGAAGACCTCTTGCGAAACCTGTTTCTTACCGGCGCTAGCGGCTGCCTGGGACACTACGTGTTGGAGCGCCTGGCCCAGCAAAGGGATCCCGATTTTCCTGAGCAGCCCGCCTACCACCTGTACGTTCTCATCCGCGAGACCAGCCGCCTGCGGCTGCCCCTGGAACGACTGCCCGCCCCTATCACCCTAGTACCCGGCGATCTCCTGCGCATCCGGGAACACGCCGCTCTGCTGCGCCAGATGGACGGGCTGATCCACATGGCGGCAGCTTGGGGGGATCCCGCCCTGGCTTGGGCCGTGAATGTTACCCACACCCTGGAGCTCTTTCAGTTGTTGGATCCGGAGCGCTGTCAGCAGGTGATCTACTTTTCCACGGCCAGCCTTTTGAACCAGGACCTGGAGCCTTTGGCCATTGCCGGACGGGCCGGCACCGACTACATCCGCAGCAAGTACGAGATGCTGCTGCGGCGGCAGGAAAGCGGCTTCTGGCCGGAGCGCCTGCTCACCCTTTATCCCACCCTGCTCTTTGGCGGCAGCCCCCACCACCCCTACTCCCACATCACTGCCGGCCTCAAGGACGTTCTCCGCTGGCTGGATCTGATCCGCTTTTTGCGGGTGGATGCCAGCTTCCACTTTATCCACGCTGCCGATGTGGCTGAGATGGTCGCCCACTGGGTGGCCCATCTGCCTGGTGGCGGCGATTGGGTGTTGGGCAATCCCCCCCTCTCCTGGGATGAATGTGTGGAACAGATGTGTGCTTATTTCAAAAAACGGATCTATTTCCGAGTGCCTCTGCCCCCGGCTCTCGTTCGCGGCTTGGCCTTTCTATTTCGGGTGCGGCTTTCAGCCTGGGATGAGTTCTGTCTGCGCCAGCGCCATTTTGTTTACCCGGCCATTTCCCCAGAAACCCTGGGTTTGCGCTGCCACTTCCCCACCGTGGCCTCTCTTTTGGATACCTACCTCTAGACCACCTTTGAGTAACAGTAGAATGAGTAACAGTAGAACTGGACGCTGCTTCCTTTCCCTCTGGGACGGGGGGATGAGAGCCGAGGACCCAAGGGATCCCACTCGCCTCCGACAGGGATCAGCCGGTGGGGGCCACCGTTTCTCTGATGGCCAAGGCCTGGAGCTGGGCGGCAATGCGCTCGCGGTTGAGGTTTTGCCCAATCAGCACCAGTCGGGTCAAGCGCGGCTCCTGGGGTCGCCAGGGGCGGTCGTAGTAGGTTTCAAATCGGGATCCCACCCCCTGCAGCACCAGGCGCATCGGCTTGTGGAGGACGGCCACAAACCCTTTTATCCGGTAAAGACATTCCTCTTGGGCCAACTGGCGTAGCTGAGCCACCAGGGATCCCGGCTCATAACCTCCCTCCAAGCTGAGGTAGAAAGACTCAAAAGCTTCGTGCTCATGCTCCTCCCCGTGATCGTGGTGGCTGGGGCGGCGCTCGAGCTGGTCTTCCACCGCTGCATTAAAGCCCAAGAGCACTTCTGGGGGAACCTGCCCCCGCTCACAAGGGAGGATTTGAACCTCAGGGCGCAAGTGGTGCCGCAGCCAGCTTTCCACCCGAGCTTGCTCCTCTTGGGTAATCTGATCCACCTTGGTGAGCACCACCAAATCGGCACAGCTCAACTGATCCTCAAACAATTCCTCAAGCGGAGTCTCATGGTCCAAACTTTCGTCAGCCTGCCGCTGCGCCTCCAGGGCCGCCGGATCCCCCACCAGTTGCCCGGAGGCCAGAGCCTGACCATCCACCACCGTAATCACCGCATCCACCGTGGCGCCTGTACGAATGGTGGGCCAGCGGAAAGCCTGCACGAGGGGCTTGGGCAAGGCCAATCCTGAAGTCTCGATCAGGATGCAGTCCAGCTCCGCCCGCCGCTGCAACAGAGCTTCCATGGTGGGCAAAAACTCCTCCTGCACCGTGCAGCAGAGACAGCCGTTGGCCAGCTCCAGAATGGGGATGGATCCCTCCCCCTCACACCGTTGGCAATCCCGCAGCAACTCGCCGTCGATGCCCACTTCGCCAAACTCGTTAACCAACACGGCAATGCGGCGGCCCTGGTTGTTGAGCAAAAGGTGACGGATCACCGTGGTCTTGCCGGATCCCAGAAATCCGGTGATGACGGTAACAGGGATCTTGTGCATCTGCTCTGATGACTCAGCGCTCTTCAGTTTCCACCCCAAACTTTCTTTCTGCCAATCCTTGAGGGGGGGATGCCCAAAAAAAGGCCCCCGGCAAGGGGGGCCAAAGGTACATTCCAGAGGGACTTATGCCCTTATCGGATCGGCTTCATCCGGTAAACCGGCTCGTTCTCGCGGCTGATCCCTTTCTCAAAGCCAGCAGCGGCAGCGCGAGCGCGACCGGCATGCCACAGGTGACCCACGAAGAACAGGAAGCCGAAGATGAAGTTGTGAGCGGCCAACCAGGTGCGCGGGCTGGTGAAGTTCACCGTGTTGATTTCAGTAGCCACACCCCCCACCGAGTTCAGGGATCCCAGCGGCGCGTGGGTCATGTACTCCACTGCACGGCGGGCTTGCCAGGGCTGAATGTCGTTTTTCAGCTTATCCAGATCCAACCCATTGGGGCCCAGCAGCGGCTCTTTCCAGGGAGCCCGCACATCCCAGAAGCGCATCGTCTCGCCGCCGAAGATGATCTCGCCCGTGGGGGAGCGCATCAGGTATTTACCCAGACCGGTGGGACCTTGGGCTTGGCCAATGTTCGCCCCCAGGCGCTGGTCGCGCACGATGAAGGTGAGGGCTTGCGCTTGCGAGGCTTCTGGGCCAGTGGGGCCGTAGAACTCGCTGGGGTAGACGGTGTTGTTGAACCAGATGTAGCAGGTGGCAATGAAGCTCATCAGCGAAACCGCCGCCAAGCTGTAGGAGAGATAGGCCTCCCCAGACCAGATAAAGGCGCGGCGGGCCCAACCGAAGGGCTTGGTGAGGATGTGCCAGATCCCACCGGCAATGCAGATAATGCCGATGTAAATGTGGCCACCGATTACATCCTCCATGTTGTCGACGCTGATGATCCAGCCTTCCCCACCAAAGGGAGATTTGAACAAGTAGCCGAAGATCACAGCGGGGTTCAAGGTGGGGTTGGTAATTACCCGCACATCGCCACCCCCTGGAGCCCAGGTGTCATAGACACCGCCAAACCACATGGCCTTGGCCACCAATAGGAAAGCCCCCAACCCCAACAGGATCAGGTGGATCCCCAGGATGGTGGTCATCTTGTTCTTGTCTTTCCAGTCGTAGCCGAAGAAGGGGAAAGACTGCTCCAGAGTTTCTGGGCCGCGAATGGCGTGATAAATGCCCCCCAACCCCAGCACGGCGCTGGAGATCAGGTGCAGCACCCCGATGACAAAGTAGGGGTAGGTGTCAATCACCTCGCCCCCCGGGCCAACCCCCCAGCCCAGAGTGGCCACGTGGGGCATCAGGATCAGGCCCTGCTCATACATAGGCCGATCCGGCGTGAAGTGAGCCACCTCAAACAGCAGCATCGCCCCCGCCCAGAAGACGATCAGGCCAGCGTGAGCCACATGGGCGCCCAAAAGCCGACCGGAGAGATTAATCAAGCGGGCATTCCCAGCCCACCAGGCAAATCCGCCTTGGGTGCGATCTTGCACCACTGCAGAACCAAATGTTGTCGAGGTCACAGAGACCAACCTCCAATGATAGTCAGGAACAAGAGACACCAAAAAAAGTTTAGTTAACGCGAGCGCCTGCCGTTGGGCTCCCTGTCCACTGGGATCCGCGGCAGGGGATCCCTTGGGCAAGCGCTCATCCTCACAGAGCAGATCTCTAGGGATCTACCGCAGCTAAAGTCGAGCGAGCTCAGTGGGTTTAGAGCGCATTGCCGCGGGGGAGGACTTCTTCAGGGAACTCAAAGCGCTCATGGGGCTGGTCCTGCGGCGCCATCCACGCCCGAATCCCCTCG
>NZ_JBSSAB010000026.1:0-49134 GCF_054058195.1 Thermostichus sp. OS-CIW-29 | reverse complement strand
CAGGACTTGGGTCATGGTTCTATCATAACTTCCGCATTCCTCCCGACACTGACCCTACGGGTACAGTGCGGGGCTCCTGCGATTTCTAGCTGACGAACAGCTTTAAGTTGCATCGCTTCCTAACTTCCCTCTTCCCCTGGGAGTGGTCGCGGAAGCAGCGCGGAACGCTTGGGGAGTGTCCCAATCCAGTTTGGAATGGCTATGGCTTGCATGGCGAAGCCATACACTGTTGCCCAGGGCTGCAGCGATTGCATCCTGCTCGTTGCCAAACAGAATGGCAGTATCCCGCAAAGCTCTGATCTCTGACGCTGCGAAACTTCGGGTCTTTGCTCTCTCGAAAGGCCAACCCTGCCTCTTGAATGGCGTTCCGCTTGAGGTGGCAGGGATCCTCTCTCACCCACTGCGGCAGGTCAGTGCAGGATGATGTCCCCCAGCTTTCTGGCTGTTTTTGGAGCCCCCTGCTATCGCGAACGGCACAGCCGGTCTTTGTGGGCAACCACAAACGTATGCAAGCAGACACCAAAGTAATGGCCGGATTAGAGTCAGGCTCCTCTAGCGGGCCAGGTACCGTTCCAAGCGTCCCTGGAAAAATGACAAGATTAACGTCAGCAGCCAGTACCACAGCGCTGCCACCACCAAAGCCTCAAAAAAATGTTGGCGCGGCAAACCCGCCTGTCGAGCCCGGCCCATCAACTCCTGCAAAGCAATGGCGCTGGCCAGGGCAGTGTCTTTCTGCATGGCGATGAATTGGTTGCCAATGTCGGGTAGGACAATTCGGAAAGCTTGCGGCAAAATGATGCACCACAGGGTTTGCCAGGGCTTAAGCCCCAGGGCATAGGCAGCTTCCCGCTGCCCAATGGGAATGGCTTGGATCCCGGCCCGGAAGATCTCGCTCATGTAGGCGCCATAGTTCAGGCTCAAGGCCAGCACTGCCGAAGTGAACGAGCCGAACACCAGACCCAGTTGCGGCAAAGCCTGGTAGATGAACAAAAACTGCAGAAATAGAGGTGTGCCCCGCATCAACGAGACATACAGAGCGGAGAGGCTGCTCAGAGGGGCAATCTGGGAGAGGCCCGCCAGTGCCGACAAAAAGGCCAAGGTGGTGGCACAGAGGATGGAGACCAAGGACAGTTGAAAAGTAGTGCCCACCCCTTGCGAGATGAACCACCACCACTCGCGCACAAAGTTGCCGTTGAGACGCAAGGTACGGATGGGGATCCCGGCCAACTCCAACTGTACCCCGCTGAAGGTGAACAGCAACAACAGCAGCCACAAAACCAACCACAACCCCTGGGCCACCGGGAACGGGATCCCTTTTCGAATCCGGGGCGGTGGGTAAATGGGCTGCTCCAGTGGGATAGAGTCTTTGCTCACTCAGCTTTTTTCGTCAGATCAATGCCGTAATACCGCTTCGAGAGGGCTGTTAGCGTGCCGTCGGCGTGCATGGATTCTAAAATTTCGTTAATTTTGGCTTGCAAGCTCTCGGAAGGGGCAGGGCTGGAGCGATCCAAGGCCACAGCCAAGGCTTCATAGTAGACCGGATCCCCCAGAGTTTTCAGGGGCAGTCCTTCCCGAATGGCGTTTTCAGCCGTCGGCAAAGCTGTCAAGACTGCATCCAGGCGGGTGCCATCCCCCAGTGCCAAATCCTGCAGAGCCAGGCTATCGGTGTCGTAGATGCGAATGTCCACCCGCGGGGCCGGAACTTGGATGGTCTCTCCTTCCAGGGTGAGGTTGCCCTCCAGGTAGGCTTGATAGGTGGTGGCGGTGCCCACCCCAACTCGCTTTCCTTCCAAGGCGGCGATATCTGTCAAGGTCGAGGCTTGGTGGACCACGAAGCTGGCGGGGGTGTAGTAGTAGGGAATGGTAAACAGCAGAGCTTTCTGGCGCTCGGCAGTCACGGTCATCGACCCGACATTGACATCCCAGCGGCCATTCCAAGATCCGGCGGTGATGACATCGAAGTTGATATCCAGAAACTCAGCCTCTACCCCCAAGCGCTTGGCGATCTCGCGCGCCACATCCACGTCAAATCCTTCCCAACTGCCGTCAGGGTTGCGGTAGCTCTGAGGCCGGTAATTGGAGTCGGTGGAAATCCGGAGCACCCCCCGCTCTTGAACTTGAGCCAACAAATCGCTACCTTGGGCCAGCAGGGATCCCTGGTGTGCACTTAAAGCCCAGCATCCGGCCAGGGTCAAGCAAAGGGCTTGTAGGGATCGGCGTCGAGAAACAGACATCGGCAAAACCTCAGATGAAGGTGAAGGGCAAACCCATTGGAATCCATCCAAGCTATCCAAGGCTGTCACAATTCCCGTTGCAAGGTAGTATCACCTGACACTGCCGCTTTGGGTGGCTATTCCCGACTGGGGCGAGCGGGTCGCAATTCTCCAAACATGCTCTAAAAAAGGCAAATCAACTGTCTCAGGATTGAGCTTATGAATCCCAATTGAGATTGAAATATCTCCTCCAGAAAGGCATCCCCTGAGACTTGAGATCAAGACTCGTGCTGTATTGCCCGGGGGGGCAATCCGTATCCCTCTGTGGGCAACGGAGAATCGACGTTCTGGGTAGCAGAAAACATTTGGCTCGACCCAATGGATCCCCCTTAGCAATTGGGCGGAGAGGATGTCAATATCTTTGGAAGAGAACGGGGTTGAGGGTGGTTATGCAAGCGGTGATCTTGGCGGGTGGGAAAGGAACTCGTTTACGGCCCTTTACCTTTTTGCAGCCTAAGCCTTTGTTGCCCCTCCTGGATGTGCCCTTTTTGGAGTGGCTGATCGGGCGCTGCCGCCGAGCCGGCCTGACGGATATTTTGCTCAGCGTGGGTTATCTGGGCCAACAAATTGAGGCTGCTCTGGGAGATGGCGCTGCTTTGGGGGTGAAGCTCCGCTACATTCCCGAAGAGACGCCTTTGGATACGGCAGGAGCCTTGGTGCTGGCTCAGCCCTATTTCACCGGGGATCCCTTGGTGGTCTTCAATGCCGACATCCTCACGGATCTGGATTTGCAGGCGTTGATGCAATGTCATGTGCAGAGCAAGGCCATTGCCACCCTCACCCTCGCCCGCGTGGAAGATATCACCGCCTATGGCCTGGTGGAAGTTGGGGAAGGGGGCCAGATCCAATCTTTTCGGGAAAAACCCACCCCTGCAGAAGCCCTCACCCTCACCACCGACACGATCAACGCCGGCACCTATGTCTTGGATCCAGCCATTTTTAAAGACTACCCCAGTGGGGATCCCCTCAGCTTCGAGCGGCGTGTCTTCCCCGATTTGCTCAGGCAAGGGCACCGGCTGCAAGCTTATCTCCACACAGGCTACTGGCGGGATCTGGGCACGCCGGCCAGCTACTACCACGGCCAACTGGACATTCTCCTGGGTCGAATGACGGATTTTCCCCTGGAAGATGTGCAGCAACAGGCGCCGGGGATATGGGTGCACAAAACGGCTGAGATCCATCCCAGCGCTCAACTGCACGCCCCCTGCTACATCGGCGCCCACACCCGTTTGGGATCCCAAGCTCAGATTCCGGCAGGCACCATCCTCGGCAGCCACAGCTGGGTAAATGGATCCCTGCAGCCGGGAGCCTACGGGCCGAGAGTCCTGGTAGTGTAGGTTAAGTGCAAGTTAAGTTCACAACCATCTACGACAAAGCCATCAACAGATGGAGTTACCACAAACTGGGGAACGCTGGGATCCCTACCTTGCCTCTGTGGCTGCTCGCTTTAATCGGGAGCTGGAAATTCAACTGGGTCAGCCAGCTTGGCAACTTCCCCCAGACCTGGAGCAACTGCCTTTTTGGCAAGCCCAGCAGCGGGATCACCTGCAAGAGCGCCTCGGGATCCCCTTTTGGCAACTGCGTGCCCCCAAAAAACGGGAAGCCTGTTTGGATTTGGGCTGTGGGGTAAGCTTCCTGACCTATCCCTGGAACGATTGGCAAGCCTACTTTTACGGCCATGAGCTGAGCGGTGAGATTGTGCGCTTTATTCGCTCGCGGGCACCCCAGCTTAACTCCAAGCTGTTCAAGTCAATGCAACAGGGATCCGCCCACCATTTGGAAAACTACGAGTCGGAGCAATTTGATCTGGCCATTGCCACCGGATTTTTGTACTACTACCCGATTGAGTACTTCGACGCGGTTTGGGCAGAGTTGATGCGAGTGTTGCGACCGGCTGCACCTGTGATTATTGAAGTGGTCAATCCCGACTCGGTGTGGGCGGAACAATGGGGCCTCATCGAGCTATTCAAAGGCACCGAACCGATTTTCACCCCCCTAACGGAGTGGGAGCGGCGCATCGCAGCCTTGGGGGGCAAAATTCAGAAACAGGCCAGTGGCGAACTGTTCACCACCTATTGGATTCAGCGCAGACCGTGATCTGCTCACAACCGGGAAAGTATCGGAGCATTCGGAGTAGTGGGGTAACCTTTAAGGCTGGGTACTAAGATTAAAAATAAGATAAAGATTAAGATTAAGAAGTGTGATCCCGGACAGGGGATCCACCGTCATCCATGCAAGCTTCCTCTTCCACCTTCCTCTTGGTTGATGGCTACAACATCATCGGAGCTTGGCCCACCCTGAACCAGTTGGCGCGTCGCTCCCTGATGGAATTGGCCCGTCTGCGCTTGGTGGAATCTTTGGCCAACTATGTGGCCTTCCGGGGCTACCAGGCGACCGTGGTGTACGATGCCTACGCCCAACCCACTCCAGCCCGGCAAGAGCGCTCCCCTTCGGGTATCGAGATCCTGTATACCTCCTATGGCGAGACCGCCGACAGTTGCATTGAACGGCTGTGTGCTCAGCTGCAGAAGGATGGGTGTCGGGTAAGGGTGGCTACCTCCGATCGTGTCCAGCAATTGGTGATCGGTGGCTACAACGCCGAATGGGTCTCGGCAGAACAACTGTGGGATGAAGTGCAGCAGGCCCAGCAGCAGATCCGGCACCTCCAGCCAAAACGGCTATCGAGCAAGCGGGGCATTGATGCCTACTTGGATGCAGAAACCCTCTCACGCCTAAACCGCTGGCGGCTGTCCGGCCAAGATCCCATGCGCTAAATGCCATCGTAGGGAACGGTGGGAGCTCCATACCAAAGATGCTCTTCATCTGGCGAGGCAGTGGGCAACTGCTCCTGTGAAGGATCCGCCGGAGCCAGCTCCTGCTCATCTACCAACACCAGCACCCGCACAACTCGATTTTTGGGCAATTGTTCCTGCGCCCGCATGGGCAAAATCAGTTGACCTTGGCTGTCGGTACGGGCCCAGAACTCATGTGCTTTCATGCTGTTTCCCAAAATCATGAGCCAATGAAGGGATCCCCAGGCCGGATCTTAGTGAGGATGATGAATGACCCCAGAAAGCTCCATCTGTTCTTCGTATTCAGATGAGTCGGAGAGGCTGGCCCAGCTTTATAGTTATTTTGATTCAAACTAGGACACTCTAGGACACTGCGTCAGGGTTGTGGAGCAATAGCGTTGCGGAGCAATAATGCGCGGGGCTAGAGGGCTTGTCTCAGCAGCCCAGGCATCTCACCTAACCTGAAACGGCCATAAGCTCCCACAGCATCTCGGATAAGCTTGCCTCAACAAATCTCAAAAGCTGCTGGCAGGTAGTCAACCAAAGCGTAGCTTACCCCTTCCCTGGAGGCCCGACGTTCTATCAGCGCAACATCAAAACGGCAGGACAACTCGGAGAGGTGGGGATGCTGGCTCAAGAAGGCTTGGGCAGCCCGGATCAAGCGTCGCTGCTTGGGGATCCCAACCGCCAAAAGCCCGCCTCGATCCCAGCTACCGGGGCTACGGGTTTTCACCTCTACGAAAATCAGCACATCAGCTTTGTGGGCAACCAGATCCAGCTCGCCCCAAGGGCAGCGCCACCGCTGGGCCAGGATCTGCCAGCCCTGCTGACAGAGATATTGCCGCACCCAGCCCTCGCCGACGTTGCCTGTATTCTGGAGGGAAGCCCTTCTGGGCAAGGGATCCATAAAAAAATCACCAGCGCCCGGCTCTAATGAGCAGAGCCATTGCCGTGATACTTGTCGGTGTCGTAAAAGCCGTTGCGGGTGCCGAAGTAGAAACTTGCCAGAGAGAGGACAAGAGCAACCCCCACCAAGACTAACTTTGCATCCACGTGGTTTTCCCCTGATTTTCTCCTCAACCGTGATCATAATAGCCTGCCGCTCCTTCACAATCCTCTGGTAAGCGATGCGCGGCACTGATATCGGCCAAGGCACAGCAAGTCTTGGGGGATCCCATCGGAAATGAACTACTCCCACTGGGAGCTCAGCATGCTACCATTCAGACGGAAAGGGAGTAGTCAGGCGGCTTACCGCCCTCTGCATCGACATACTGGCTAAAAACAGCCCGGTGCAAGAGACAAAGCAAGCCCGGCAGGCTGCTTTGGTGACGAGACTTTCACTGAGTTCACGCGGAGGTGAGCTTGGTGAGTCCGTCTGACTTTCCCAGCCTTCACCTCTAGGTGTGAACCGATTCCACACACAAGAGAGGTTGGAGGCTAGAAAATGTGGGCCGGTTTTTTATCGAGTTTGCTGCTGGTGACGGTAGCGGAATTTGGGGACAAAACCTTTTTTACCCCCTTGATTTTGGCGATGCGCCACCCACGCCGCTGGGTTTTTCTGGGGACATGGCTGGCTTTAGCGATGATGAACCTGCTAGCGGTAGGAACCGGGCAAGTGCTTTTTAAGCTACTGCCACCCTTGGGCGTGCGGGTGCTATCGGCTGGGGTTTTCGCCGTTTTTGGCTTGAGAATGCTCTGGCAAGCGTGCAGAATGCCACCTCAACAGGCATTACCAGAAGAAGAGGAAGCCCTCAGACAAGTGATGCAGGCAGAAGCAAAAGGAGTTGGCCGCGGGGGGGTTAGGGCCATCGTCTGGGAAGCCTTTAGTTTGATCGCCCTAGCCGAGTTCGGGGATAAAACCCAGATTGCTACCGTTTCCCTAGCCGCCACCCATCCGGGATTCAGTGTCTGGGCGGGGGCAACCCTGGGTCATGGTCTGATGGTGGGGCTGGCGGTGGTGGGAGGTCGTTTTTTAGCAGCTCACATCTCTGAACGCGCCGTGCATTGGGTGGGGGGCGGCTTATTTCTGGTGTTTGCGTTGCTGACCGGTTGGGAGTTGGCAGGATGAGGGATCAGCTAGAAATCGCAGGAGCCCCGCACTGTACCCGTAGGGTCAGTGCCGGGAGGAATGCGCTTTGATGAAGTACAATGGACCTATGAGCCAAGTCCTGACCATATCCTGTAAGCTCAAGGTGTTCCCGTCACAAGCCGCCAAATTGGACGCGACGATGGATGTCTTTGTGCAGGCATTGAACTGGGTCAACCAGAACACGCCGGAGAAGATCGTCAACGCGGTCAAACTGCAATCCCTTTGCTACTACGAGATTCGAGCCCGGTTCGGCTTGTCCAGTAACTTGGCTCAACAGGTGTGCAGACGGGTGGCGGGCGCTCGCAAAGTGGCGAGACAGCGCAACCGTCCAGTTAAAGAGTTCAAGCGTAGGTTCGTTACCTACGATGCACGTATCTTCTCATTTCGCGAGAAAGACTGGACGGTGTCGCTGACCACGGTGAAAGGGCGAGAGCGCTTTGAACTAGCCATTGGCAACTACCAGCGTGGGATGCTGGCTGGTTCCAACCCAAAATCTGCCACCCTGGTCAAGCGGAAAGACGGCTCCTACTACATCCAGATTTGCGTAGAGAAAAACCCGCCCAAGCAACAAGATACCGACAGGGTGATCGGGGTGGACTTGGGCAGGACGGATATCGCCCATACGTCAGAGGGGGACAACTGGAATGGACAGCAGTTGAACCGAATCCGAGACCACTACTCCAAGCTGAGGGCGGCACTCCAACGCAAAGCCAGTAAGGGCACCCGCAGTTCGCGGCGCAGATGCCGTCAACTGTTGCAACGGCTGTCTGGCAAGGAGAGACGCTTTCAGGCGTGGGTCAATCATCGCATCTCCAAAGCTATTGTCTCTAGGGCAAAGGCGACAAATAGCGCTCTTGCTCTGGAAGACTTGACAGGGATTCGGGAAAGGGTCAATCAACAGCCACGCAGCAAGACAGAGCGTAGGCGGGCAAATAGTTGGGCGTTTTATCAACTCCGTCAATTTTTGGAGTACAAGGCTCTGCGTGCGGGGGTTGCTCTGATTCTTGTTCCGCCTGCCTACACGTCGCAGACCTGCCACCGGTGTTTGCACATTCATCCCGACCCTGCGCAATCCTATCGCAGTGGAAAGAAGTTTAAGTGTGGACACTGTGGATGGGAAGGGGATGCGGATTTGAATGGTGCAAACGTAATTGCGCTCTTGGGGGCTGCCGTAAACCAGCCTGGAGGTCCGGGCCTGTTTTGTTCTCTGGTAGGGCAGAGCAGGCTCAGGGCTACTGAAAGCCCGCTCCGTACCGCTTAGCGGTCGGAGTCGGGTAGTTTACCCAAATTCCTGT
This sequence comes from Thermostichus sp. OS-CIW-29, assembly GCF_054058195.1. Lineage (NCBI taxonomy): Bacteria > Bacillati > Cyanobacteriota > Cyanophyceae > Thermostichales > Thermostichaceae > Thermostichus > Thermostichus sp. OS-CIW-29. The sequence continues at coordinate 40,685 of NZ_JBSSAB010000026.1, read as the reverse complement.
TCGATGATCCGCCATCGGGCAGTGATCACGCCTGGCTCTAGGCTGAGGCGGCTGACGACAAGTTCCAGGGCTTGGTCGTCGCGGGTCTGGGTGACTAGCTCTGCTTCGACTTTGACCAGATTGGGCTTGTCCTCCAGGTCTTCGCTGTAGAGGGCACGCAGTTTGAGATGGGTGGGAGCTATACCCTGCAGGAGCAAGGCGCGGATGTGGGCCTCTGCTTGGCTTTTGCAGATGAACGAACACTCATAGACCAGTTCCAGTTCTGTGCCTTTCAAAGGCTGCTGGTTGATGCGGTAGCCCAGTGGACGCAGCACAACGTTGGAGATCAACACAGCTGCGGCCCCAATGGCAGCTTGGGGAATGTACCCCGATCCGGCAAAGGCTCCCACCGCGGCTGCACACCAGATGGTGGCGGCAGTGTTCAGGCCACGGACGCTGGCTCCTTCCTTAAGAATCACGCCCCCGGCCAAAAAGCCAATCCCCGATACCACTTGGGCCGCAATACGGGTCGGGCTGCTTTCATCAGGGGTGAGAACCGAGAGCATGACAAACAAAGCTGCACCCGTGGCCACCAGGGTATTGGTGCGCAAGCCGGCCATGCGCTGCCGCCACTGTCGCTCCAGGCCAATGAGGGATCCCAGGACAAAGGCAACGGCCAAACGCAAGGTGAAGTCAATCCAGGTCATGCTCCGGTTCTCGTGAAAGGATAAAGTTTAGCCATCCTCATCTGGGATCCCAAGGGCAGTGGCTTCCTGTTGCAAGGTTTGCCAGAGGGCTTCCAGTTGAGCAAAGGCGGATTCTGGGGCCAGCTTACCACCTGTTTCTAAAGCACAGGTTATGCCCACCCGATAGGCATACTGCTGCAGCCGTGACCGAAATTGAGCAGCAGCCAAGGGAGATAGAACTTTCAAGGTCATGGCACACCTCCTAAATGTTTGCTGTAACCCTTCGTTGGTCAAAGGACACCTCGTAAAAGTGCTCTGCGCCGCCGTCGCGATGGCCTTGTGGCGAGACTCTGAAAGGCTGATTTCTCAAGAAGGGCTGGATTATTCGTTCCTGGAACGCGCTTTGCCGGTGAGGTGCCCCCTGGATCCAGCGCCGGCGCAGCCCTAGAGCTCCACTTCAACCCCGACTAGCCAAGCCACCAGGGTGAAATACACCCAGAGGCCGGTGAAGTCTTTAATGGTGGTGATAAAAGGATCCGCTCCCGGAGCGTGGTCAAAGCCCAGCTTTAACATCACCCAGGGCAAAATGGCGCCCAAGATAGCCCCCAAAGTGAGGACAATGGCCAGAGCCAAGCCCACCGCTAGACCCAATTGTGGGATCCCATTCGGTGCCCCCTGCCAGAAGTAGGCAATCACCCCAGCCGTGGCCCCCAGGATCGCACCGATAATGCCACCAATGCTGGCTTCCCGCAGCAAATAGGGGAGAAACTGCCGCACGTTGATGTGGCCCCAAGCCAAGCCACGGGCAAAGATGGTCGTAGATTGGGTGCCGACATTACCGCCCATATCCATGACCAAGGGGATGAAAATAGCCGCTGCCGTCACTGCTTGCAACACTTCCTCAAAGGTTTGGATCACTCCCCCCACCACCATGCCGCCAATCAAGGTGATGATTAAAAACGTGATGCGCAGGCGGACGGCATACCAACGGGAGCCTTTAACCAGGCGCTCGCTCCAAACCTTGTCTCGGCTGAGCAAGTTGCCCACCCCTGCTTGGGCCAGAGCAGCATCCGTAGCCTCTTCTTCCACCAAATTGATCACATCTTCAAAAGTGATGTCACCCACCAAGCGCCCTTCCGTATCCACCACCGGAATAGCCGGCAAGCCCGAATCCTTGAGCAAACGAGCTGCCTGGAGATCCCGGTCGGTAACCCGAGCAAAAGTATCCGATCCCTCAATCAGCTCCCGAATGGGCAAATTCGGATCTGCTTTCACGAGGCGCACGGTGCGAACCAAACCTTTGTAGAACCGCTGATCGTCCACCACAAAAATCACATCCAGCTCATCGTCTCCCAGTTGAGAGTCCCGCACGCTGGCCAGAGCAGCCCCGACGGTGATGGTATCTCGTACCGACAAGTAGCGCAGGTTCATCAGCCGACCGGCACTGCGCTCTGGATAACCCAGCAAGATATTCACTGCTTCCCGAGCTTCTGGGCTGAGGTTGGCAATGAGGCGCTTGGTTACTTTGGCCGGCAACTCCTCAAACAGACGTACCCGCTCATCAGGTGGCAGAGCTTCTATGAGCTGGATCACTTCTGGGCTTTCCATGCTGCGAATGAGATCGGCCTGCTCTTCGGGCCGCAGATACTCAAACACTGCAATGGCTCTGTCTTTTTCCAGCAAGCGAAAAGCCAGTACCCGCTGCCGAGGTGAAATCTCCATCAACTGCTGCACCAGCTCGGCAATGGGAGCGCGGTTGGCCTCTCGCTTGGCGGCTTCCAAGGAAGCAGGGGTTAGGAGATCGCGAAGAACGTTGTGCCGCATGATAAACCTCCGAACGTTGGGGTCAGCCGGGATGAAGAGAACCAGGAGGTCAACAGCCAACCGGTGCTCCGAGGCTCACAGGGAAGCCCTGAAACCCTTGGATGGCCGCGCAGCAAGCCGTAGGTCTAGCGCCAGGCCTCCAAGCCCAGCTTGGATCGCAAGCGCCCAAGCCGATAAGAGGGACTCCAAGGGATCCCCAGGCCTGCGGAAACCCCAAAACCCACAACGGGAAAGTCAATGGGAATCCCCTCGGAATTACTCCTGATCTCCCCTTTTCTGAACAGGGCTGCACAAACCCATTGCTCAGGTAAGGCTCTGCTCAGCTCATCTGTTCGTCGCCGACTGAGAGAGCCACCCAAGTCAAAAGCTAGCCGGGAAAACTCTCCCACCCCTTCGCGTTGGCGAAACGGGATCCTCTCAAGCGACGACAGAAGCTGTCAGCGGGGAAAAGGAGGACACCAGTAAGAGCCCAATCTTCAAGAACGTGCTCCTCGAAGACCATCCACTGGTGGCTGGCGCTACAACTACCGGAAGCGTCCATGCTGCTGAACGTTTTCCTCCAAAAAGGTTAACCGAAACAACCCGGACAGCCAGAAGAGGATCTCTTCAGCTCCCTTTAGGCTAGTTGCAGGAGTGGGATCCCGTCAACCCTTTTTCTCCAGCTCATCCGGTGAACAATTGGTGGGGCAGCTGGAGGGGTAAGATCGGGGTGAGCAGCAATAGCCCCCTTGTGGTTCCTCTCGTCTCGACATTGCCCTCAGCCTGACTCAGCAGAGTCTACATCTCGGTGGCTTGCGACCTTGAGCAACCCACGCCCTTCGCCGCCTCTGTTTTGTTAGTGGTTTTTGTTAGTGGTTTGTTGGTGGCCTTGCTTCAATGAGCTGCGCTTCCCATCTTCTACAGGTGCCGATGTCCTTGAGCTTATGGCCTCTCTTCCCCTCGTTGCCGTGATCTTGGGCACACGGCCCGAAGCCATTAAGCTGGCCCCGGTGATCCAAGCTCTGCGTGCCAGTCCCCATCTGCGCACCGAGCTGATCTTGACCGGACAACACCGGGAAATGGTGGATCAGGTGATGCGGCTATTCGGTCTGCAAGCGGATCGGGATCTGGCGATCATGCGCCCCCGCCAAAGCTTGACGGACATCACCGAAGCCACCTTGCGGGGCCTGGAACTCTACTTTCAAGAGCAACATCCTCAACTGGTTTTGGTGCAGGGAGATACCACCACCGCCTTCGCTGCCGCCTTGGCAGCTTTTTACCACCGGATCCCGGTTGGGCATGTGGAAGCCGGACTGCGCACCGATGATCTCTACAATCCTTTCCCCGAAGAGGCCAATCGCCGCCTGATCTCCCAGTTGGCCAGCCTGCACTTTGCCCCTACCCCCCAAGCCGTTGACAACCTGAAGCGAAGCCACGTGGTGGGATCCATCCATTGCACCGGCAACACTGTCATCGACGCCCTACTGCAGGTGGCCTCCCAAGGGATCCCCTGCCCCATTCCCGGGCTGGACTGGCAGCGCTACCGTGTCCTGCTGGTTACCTTGCACCGACGCGAAAATTGGGGGGATCCCCTAACCGCCATCGGCAAGGCTCTGCTGCAGATCTTGGCCGAGTTTCCCGATACCGCCCTTCTTTTGCCCCTCCATCCCAACCCCTTGGTGCGGGATCCCCTGCAAGCCCTGTTGGGATCCCATGAGCGGGCTTTTCTCACTGAGCCTCTGGACTATCCCCTCTGGGTGAGCGCCATGCAGCGCTGTACCCTCATCCTCAGCGACTCCGGCGGCATTCAAGAAGAGGCCCCTGCCCTGGGCAAACCGGTGCTGGTGCTGCGGCAGACCACCGAACGTCCTGAAGCGATTGCTGCCGGCACCGCCCGCCTGGTAGGCACACACCCCGAAAAGATCCTGAAGGCAGCCCGAGAATTGCTCACAGACCCACAAGCCTATGCCCGCATGGCCCAAGCCCAAAACCCCTTTGGCGATGGCACTGCCGCCCGGCAAATTCGCCACATCATCGAGCGGTGGTTTAACCCGCAAAGCCCTCGAGAAGAACAAAGTTAAGAATTAAAAGTTAAGAATTAAATAAGAATCAAAGATGTATAGGCCGTTACCGGGAAAACCGTTTCTTTACCTATTGCTCTCAATAAGACAATTAATCTCAATAAGACAATTAATTAAGATAGAAAGCCTGACTCCAATCCAATTGACCCCAGTCCAATCAAGAGCGAGGATGCAAACCATGAGCACGACTGCAACTGCCACCACCGTTGTCCGGGTGCCGATTGTGGATGCCACCCCAGAAAATGTGCAACCCTTCGGCCAACTTATAGGGGACGATGTGGCCAATCCTGGGCTGGGGATCCCCTTTTATCAGGGGCGTGTCCTGGAAGGACAGAACATCGACTTTCAATACACCGGCAGAGCCGTTATCCGTACGGCTAAGATCCTGCCCGGATATCCACCTGTGCTCTGGCTGGAGCGCCACATGCGTATGACCCAGTTGTTTGTCGGCCTGGGGCAAGAGCCGTTCATCATGGTGATGGCTCCTCCCAACCATCCCAAAGCAGCTCCCGATCTCGACAAAGTACAAGCCCTGCGATTCCCTGCCGGGCATGGGCTGCTGCTGCACCTCGGCACGTGGCACGATTTCCCCATTGCCTGCGAGCGCCCCGTTGTGGTGCTAACCGCCAACTCCGAAGAAGTGGTGGAAGCCCTGGCCAGCATGGAAGATGCCCACGAAATGAATCAGGGAGATGTATTCAAAATTTCCCTCCCCCAACGGCTAAAAGCGGAGATCCACCTAGAGCTGGTGTAAACTACCCGACATCAACCGCTAGGCGGTACGGAGCGGGCTTTTAGTAGCCCTGCAGTTGGCAAGCCAACCACGAGCCTCTGGGGTGGTTTACAGCACCCCCAATCGACCGTTACCAGTGCCTTAAACAACCGTTTCTGGTGTCCGCAGCATTATTATAGCATTCCTCCCGACATCGACCCTACGGGTACAGTGCGGGGCTCCTGCAATTTCTAGCTGAATGCAAGTCCGGATCCCTGAATCTCTACAGGATGCCAAAGCCTCAGTTCTACAAAGTGGCGCTCTATCAGCCTTTGGCTGGATAGGGAACTCTTCGCCTTAACTGGGCCTTAACTAGGGCCAGACTCTTGTACCGAAACCTCCCTTTGGACCCTTCTTCCCCTGCAAGGGTCTAAGTATTCGAGAACACCTATTCTTACACACAAAAGCTTCGAGACAAGTTCAGAGAGAAATGCCTCTAGGCAAGAAAGGCTACCTGAGATTCTGCCAACAGGCGTCTTTAGGAGGGCCGTATTCAGCGGGAAGATTCACAAACGTCGGCAGCGTTGGCATCTGGAGGGAGTTGCTCTATATTAAATCAGCTAGCATATTCGATATTTGCCAGAATTTAAGTTATTGTGAGAGCTGACATGCCATCCAATTGGTCAGACATCCATCCTCTCAATCCTGGGCAAGGGTTGGGTTCAGCCCAGTCTGCGCCTTCCCATTGGAATGAGCGCCACAGGGGAGAAGGCTCTCATGCCGAGTATGAGAGGAACGGATCTCAGACCAGAGCGGCGGATCGTCCAGAGGACTTCATGCCGAGCAATGCCGCAAAGATTAAGGTTGTAGGCGTGGGGGGTGGGGGTGGCAACGCGGTCAGTCGGATGGCGGCCAGTAACCTCGTGGGCGTCGAGTTTTGGAGCGTCAATACCGATGCGCAGGCCCTTGCCCAGTCCTCGACGGTGAACCGCTTGCAAATTGGGCAGAAGCTGACTCGAGGCTTGGGTGCAGGTGGTAACCCGGCCATTGGCCAGAAAGCTGCAGAGGAATCCAGCGAAGAAATATCGGCAGCCATCAAAGGGGCAGATCTGGTCTTCATTGCCGCCGGCATGGGGGGAGGCACGGGCACGGGTGGAGCACCCGTCATCGCCCAAATTGCCAAAGCCAGTGGTGCCCTGACGGTGGGAGTGGTGACACGGCCTTTTTCCTTTGAGGGCAAACGCCGCAGCAAGCAGGCCGAGGAAGGGATCCAAGCGCTGCGGGAGGCAGTTGATACCCTGATTGTAATTCCCAATGACAAGTTGCTTTCGGTGATCTCCGAGCAAACCCCTGTCCAAGAGGCTTTTCGCGTTGCTGATGATGTGCTGCGGCAGGGGGTGCAGGGCATCTCGGATATCATTCTCATTCCCGGCATGATCAACGTGGATTTTGCCGATGTGCGCAGCGTGATGGCCGATGCCGGCTCTGCCTTGATGGGGATTGGCATGGGATCCGGCAAGTCCCGCGCCCGCGAAGCCGCCATTACCGCTGTATCTTCGCCGCTTTTGGAAACCTCCATCGAAGGGGCTAAAGGTGTCCTCTTCAACATTACCGGTGGGCCGGATTTGTCCTTGCATGAGGTCACGGTGGCTGCCGAGATCATCGCCGAGGCAGTGGATCCCGAGGCCAACATCATCTTCGGCACCGTCCAAGACGAGCGCATGCAGGGGGAAGTGCGCATCACGGTCATCGCCACCGGTTTCCAAGAGAAAGCCCGTCCAGCCGCCATCCCTGCTGCAACCAAAGTTTCTGCCTCCAACAGGTCGGGGGTTCCCAAGCCCACTCCCACGGGCTCTGGGCTGCCGCCTCGACAGCCTCCGGAGCCTGAGCCGCCGATGTCTGGAGGCTTAGATATTCCCGAGTTCTTGCGCCGCCGACGGCCCCCTTCGTAGGGTAGGGTGAAGGTATGCTGGTATCTTGGTGCCGGTTGTTGAGGGTGGGGAGTGCTTTGGGGTTAGGCCATGAACATTGTTGTCTTGGCGGGGGGGCGTTCGGCAGAACGTCAAGTCTCTTGGGTAACGGGTAAAGCCTGCAAACGGGCTTTGGAGGACCTGGGCCATCGGGTCAAGGTAATCGACCCAGATGAGGATCTGCCTCTGCGCCTTTGGCAGGAACGGCAAGCCGGCTGCGACTTCGTTTGGATTGCCTTGCATGGCCCTGGTGGCGAGGATGGGGTGGTACAGGGAATGCTGGACTGGCTGGGCCTGCCCTACCAGGGATCCGGGCCGCTGGCCAGTGCTCTGGCCATGGATAAGCTGGTCTCCAAGCAGATCTTTCGCGCCGCGGGGATCCCTACCCCCGATTGGCAGGTTTGGGATGACCAAAACCCCCTCACTTGGGCCGACTGTGCGGCAGAGTTGGGATCCCCACTGGTGATTAAGCCCAGCAACAACGGCTCGACGGTGGGCATCAGCATTGTCCGGGATGAGAGGTCATTTGCTCAGGGGCTGGAGTTGGCCCGCTCGGTCTCGTCGCGGATTTTTCTGGAGCGCTATGTTCCCGGAAAGGAGATCACCCTCTCGATCTTGTCCGGCCAAGTTCTTCCGGCCATTGAGATCATCCCCGCCCAAGGCGACTTCTACGACTACGAAGCCAAGTACGCACCCGGTGGCTCGCGGCATTTGATCCCCTGTTCCCTCAGCCCGGCAGGGTTGGCCCGCTGTGAGGCGGCAGGTCTGAAGGCCTACCAGGCGTTGGGGTGCGAAGGCTTGGCGCGGGTGGATCTGCGGGTGGATCCCGAGGAAAATCCTTGGGTGTTGGAGGTGAATACACTGCCCGGCATGACCCCCACTTCCCTCTGTCCCGATGCGGCGGCAGCTCTGGGGTGGACGTTCACCGAGTTGGTGGAGCGAATGCTGCAGGATGCCTTGCAAAAAGCCCAATTGACCGGATCCCGGCATCCTCAAAGTTCATCGGCGACTCTCGGCAACGCTCCCTAAGGCTTTTCCCAAGACAAGAACAAGAACCTTTACCCAGCTCTTTCAGAGAAGGGCAACCAGCAAAAGAATCACCCCAATTCCAACAATCAGTACAGCTCCCCCCAGCCACACCCAGGAGATGCGGGATCCGCGGCCTTTGTCGGTTTTCCTGACAGGATTCTCCGGCGCAGGTTCAGGCTTTGAGTTGACCGAATCCGGGGCAACAACTGTTAGATCCTGCAACAAGAAGTCGCCTTTTTTTTCCAACAGAACTGTGGTTTCTTCTGAGGCCAGCAGCGGGTTCAACAAGGGGGCCGTTTGCTCCCACTCGTATTCAGAATGTCCCGACTCACGCCCGTACACCGTGACCTGCTCTAAGCCGGGCAAGCCCAACGCCCTGAGCTCCACCCGCACCCGCTCCGTGAGATGGGGGTAGTCCACTCGAGCCAGGGGGGGCCGATTCAGGAGAACGTGTAGATGACCTTGGCGGCGTTTGACCGCAATTCTGAGCGGGGCAGCCAACCGAGCCTGCAACGCTTGGGCAATCTCAGCTTCGGTCATGGGGCAACATCCAAGGCATGCGGGTTAATTCTAATACAATCCTAGGGCAACGATGCAGAGGGTTACGGGGCCTCGGGGTAGAATGGGATGCGCGTTGGCGAAGAAAAGCAGAGCGTTCATCTTTTTCTCTCGCCGGATCCCTAGCCGGAAGTTCTATGCAAGAGAAAACCATTGTCCGCGATTACTTCAACTCCGTTGGCTTCGAGCGCTGGCGGCGCATTTATGGTGAAGAAGAAGTCAATTTCGTCCAAAAAGACATCCGCCTTGGCCATGCTCGCACAGTAGAGACGGTGTTGCAGTGGTTGGGGGATCCCTCGGGTTTACGCATTTGTGATGCCGGATGCGGGGTGGGCAGCCTCAGCTTGCCCTTGGCCACCAGAGGGGCGCAGGTGTTCGCCAGCGACATCTCGGAACAAATGGTGAACGAAGCACGCCGCCGCCAGCAAATGGAGTTGGGATCCACAGACAACCCACACTTTTGGGTCTCGGATCTGGAGGAATTGACGGGGGAATACGATGTCGTCATCTGCCTCGATGTGATGATCCACTACCCTGAAGCCGAGGCCCTGCGCATGCTAAAACACCTGACCTGCCTGGCCCAGTCCCGCCTGATCTTCAGTTTCGCTCCCAAAACCCCCTGGCTGACGCTGCTGAAGAAAGTGGGAGAGTTCTTCCCCGGCCCCAGCAAAACCACCCGCGCCTATCAACACCGAGAGGCGACCTTGGTGAGCCAATTAACCGAATGGGGCTGGAAAGTGCAGCAGCGACAAACCATTCGCAGCCGCTTCTACTTTGCTTGGCTCCTCGATCTGGTTCGGTGACACTCGATCTGGTTCGTTAAACGGGAATGAAACATTTTCGTCTAGCTCCCCTCTCCCTCTGGCAGCGAGGCTGGGAGTAGGGGCAGCAGCGTGGAATGCTTGGGGAGTGTCTCAATCTAGTTTAAAAATGACTATAACGATCAGCTGAGGTTATCCAGTTGCTCCAGCAAATCGGGATCTGCCAGCTTTTGTAGGGCAAGCCGCGCGTCATCCCGAACCCCCCAATCGGGATCGTGGCGGGCGCTGGTCAGCAACTGCCTTGTTAGCATTGCGTAAACGGCGGGATCCTCGAGAGCCAGTTTCACCTGTTGCCCCAGGATCCCTAAGCTCCAGGCACAGTTGCCGCGTACCGCCGCGATTGGATCTTGAGCCAAGCCCCGGCAGAGAGCTGCGACCACCTCATCCAATGCCGGGCCGGGCAACGCCTGCGCCTGAGCCAATTGTCCGAGGGCACTGGCAGCCCACAATCGCACTGCCGCGATATCCCCGGCCAACACTTCCAGCAACACCGGGTAGGCGCGCGGATCCTTGGCATTGCCCAACGCCCACACCAAGCCTTTGCGCACATAGCCGTTCCAATCCCAGCGCAAGCCCTCGATCAGCACCTCCACCTCAGTGGGATCCGGATTCCGACCTAGGGCATAGGCCGCTCCCACCCGCACCAACGGGCAGGGATCCCGGACTAGGGCCAGCAGGGGTTTAACGGCGCGGGGTTCTTCGATCTCACAGAAGGCGCGGGCCGCCTGCATCCGCAAATAGGGATCCGGATCCTGCAACTGCTGCAGCATCAGCTCCACATCCACCTCCGGCGGTGAGTGAGGTGGCAGCTCGTCTAGGGGCTCAAGGGGGGAAAAAGCGTCTTCTTGCATGAAAGGGTGCCCAGGTGTTGGCGGAGGGGACGGGGGCAAAACTTGCCCTTCCCCAAGGCAAAAGCCAGAGCCACAACAACCAAACCAGCAGCAGAGTTGCTGCCCATCATAAACTGCCGGGATCCTCCATCTGATCTGCTCTTTCCGGTTGGGATCCCGGCACCCTAAGCAAGTCCGCTCCTTCCAACACCCGCGCCGAGCGGATCACATCTCCCACCTGGATGCGCTCCACCCACTCCATCCCCTCGGTGACGTAGCCGAACACGGCATAGCGCCCGTCCAAAATCGGCAGAGCAGAGAGGGTGATGTAAAACTGGGAAGAGGCTGAGTCAAGTGGGCTAGAACGGGCCATGGCCACCGCCCCCAAACGATGGGGCAAGAGCAACTTACTCAGAGCAGCGGGATCCTGGATCAAGGTGTTGTAGCGGGGGTAGGGTTCCCCACGCAGCTGAATTTCCAGGGGGATGGTGCGCAGGCGGTTGCTCCCCGGCTCTGTTGCACCCCCTGTACCGTCACCACGGGGATCCCCACCCTGCACCACAAAAGGCTGCGGATCCTTTTCCACCCGATGGAAGGTGAGGCCATTGTAAAAGCCCCGCTGAACCAAATCCACGAACTGGCCGCCGGTCAGGGGTGCCGCTTCCCCGTGGATCGCCAAGATCACCTTGCCTACCCCCTCAGCAGTTTGCACCTCCATCTCCACCACTGCCTTCCCTTGCAGTTGCGGGCGGCTAGCATAGGCCGCCGGGATCCCAGAGGGGGATTCTGAGAGGGGGGGTGTACTGCGACAAGCCAACAGCCCGAGACAGAGGTATCCCAGAACTAAGCCCACTCCCACTCTGCAGCGGCTCATTCGCCCCAGCTTGGCGAATTTCATCTGCCCCTTCTCCTTCAATCGAATCTCCCACCCTCCAGGCGCTGCTCAACCCAGCAGGGATCCCTATCCAGGTGATTCAGATCCGCTGCGACAGCCCCAACTGCAAGGTAACGCTTTGAGCGCCATTGCTCACCCTCACGCCGTAGGGGCTGATTGCGGTAACCCGCCACTCTGCTTTTACCGCATGGCCAACAGCCACCTGCCGCACCACGTTGTCGATCAAAATCAGAGCCTTGGGGGCACCTGGATCGTGGATCAATCCCACCAGCTTCATCTGCGGCAGAGGCTGGGGTGGGATCCGCGCTGGCACCGGAGGCGCAGGTACCCTGGGGGGAGAGGGAAGACCAGCCCCTCTTGAAGCAAGAGGAGCGGCAACAGTCGGCGGTTTTGCCGGTTCGACCAAGACAGCCTTTGCAGAATCCTCAGGTGGAGCTTTGGGGTTTTCATCCACATCAGCAGCAGTGGGAAGCAAGGGCTCCTGGTGAGCATCGGAATGGGAAGAATTGGGTGCCTCAGCCAAGGGATCCCGAGTGGCCTGCGAAAAAACCACCGCCCGCGGGCGCAGGGTCATCCAAAAAGCCAGCCCTGCCACCAAGGTAGCGGCCAAAGCCATACCCAGCAGTAATCCTCCGGCAGCAGAGAAGCGCCGGGAAGGCAGTGGGGGCCGTGTGCCGAGGTAAGGATATTCGCCGGCTTCTGACAGCCCCTCTTCCAAGCTGTTCTCCAAATCCTCGAACAGCTCATCCAACAGAGAATCTGCCTGCTTGACTTGGCCAGACCATGCCCAAGGGGAACGACGGCCTCTGCCCGCTGAAGCATCTAACCCGGACATACAACCTCCCTAGCCTGAGCGGCGGGGATCCCGAGGAGTTGAGACACTCAGCCAACAGTTGCCGTCTATCGCCCAAAGGCTCTCAAAGGAGCCGCATTTCCGGGTACTCGGTCAACAGCGCCTCTGCCGACAGGGTGTCTCCCTCCAACTGCGGCGTCCACAGCACTTCGATGGCCACAATCCGATCTGCCGGAATCGAAGCCAGCTGCAACAGGCACTGCCGCAGATCCGCCATGGAGTTAACTACAGGTAGTGTACCCAAGTTACCACGATACGCAACCAGTAGAGTTACCAGCAGGTACTCGCCAACATCTGGGATCCCAGCAGCAGATCGCTGCAGCGCCGCTTGGGAGACTTGTTGGATCTGGTTGTTGCGGTTGCTGAGGCTTTCGACGCTGAACTTGCTCCGTTCTTGTAAAGAGGCTTGATAGAACAGGGATTCGGCGCGGGAGAGGGGCAGCTTCTCCGCTTGGGCATGGCCATAGGCCCAGTAGTCGCTGTAGCGCATCAAGCCAAGGGTGACCTCTTGCAACAGTTGGCTCAGCCCTTCTGGCGACTGAGTATCCGCCTCCAGAGCCAGGGCGTTCATGTCTTTTTGCAGTTGCCGGGCGCTGGCCAGCAGTCCCACTTTTACCTGCGCAACAGTTACCTGGGGATCGCGAACCCCAATGCTATCGTCCCCTTCTTCGGATCTGATCCCCGAGCGCAGCGTCTGCACCAAAAAGCTACCTGCCCCAACCAAGAGCAGCAGCGTCAGCAGGCCGCCACCCCCCCCTCCCCAGAAAAAGGGCACCAGCAGCGGAAAACCAAAGCCGCCTCCATAGCTGGGGTAGACAGGAGCTGAGTAGTGCGGGCCAATCGAGCGGGGGGCAGAGAACGTCGGAGACCGGAAAGATCCGCCGCCAATGCGACCGCCACTGCGTGCCCAAACAGCGCCTATGGGAGCCAGGGCCAAGGTCAAGGCCAGGGCAATGGCCAGCAGAGGCCGGCAGACGCGACCGATTCGTTTCAGCATGATCACAATGTTTTCGTCCATCACGGGGCTAGTCTTTCTTAATTCTACGCTTTCTCGTTGGCAGGAATAGGGGCGGAAACCGATCCCCCACCCGGCCATCTCACTTGTTCAATTCTTCTGTGTTGATTCTTTGTGTACTGAGCCGGCCAATGACCGTCAACCAATCGAGGCAGAGCCATGCTACGGTCTGGAAGGTTGCCAGGAGGAGGGCAAACAACAGCAATGCAAACTCAGGCTAACGTCCAAGCCGAGGAAAGAGAGCGGGCATCTTCTCCACCCCGTGCCCAGATTCGGCTGTTGGTGGTGGATATCGATGGCACGATTGCCGGGCCTTCCAACCAGGTTTCAGAGCCGGTTCGGGAGGCCATTCAGAAGGCCAAAGCAGCAGGGGTGCGAGTAGCCATCGCTACGGGTCGCATGCATCGTTCTGCCGAGCGGTTCCACTACGCGATTGGGGCCGATATGCCCCTATGCAGCTACCAGGGGGCTTTAATTCGGGATCCCGATAGCCAAAAGACCCTAAAGCACTGGAGCCTGGACTGGCCGCTGGCCGAGGAGTTGTTGCAAGCGTTGCAGGATCAGCCGGTGGGGGTTCACCTCTACATCGATGACCAGCTCTACTTACGGGAGCTGAGCCCTCTCAGTCAGGCCTATGCTGAGCGCTCTCAGGTGCCGTTCCAGATGTTCTCTTCCGCCCAATACGGACGAAGCCCCACCAAGATCCTGGCTGTTTCTGAGGATACCGAGTTCCTGCAGGAATTGCAGGGATCCCTGCGGCGGCGGTATTCCCCTGAGCAGCTCTATCTCACCCGTTCGGAGCCGATTTTTCTCGAGGCTACCCATCCGGCGGTGAACAAGGGCAATGCCGTTCGTTTTTTGGCGGAGGAAATGCTGGGGTTGTCGGCGGAGCAGGTGATGGCCATTGGCGATGGCGACAACGACATTGAGATGATTCAATACGCCGGGATCGGGGTGGCGATGGGAAATGCCTCGCCAGCTCTCTTGCCCCATGCCGATTGGATTGCCCCTCCTGTGGCAGAAGACGGGGTGGCGGCAGCCATCGAGACCTTCATCCTCAGCTAGGCAGGGATCCCATGCTGGGTCTGGCTTCTTCTCCCTTTCCTGAGGTCACCCTGCGTCCGGCGCAGCAACAGGCGTTGGCCTACCAATCGGGGCCGCTGGGGATCGCCGCCGTTCCGGGGAGCGGCAAGACCTTTATTCTGGAGCTGTTGATCGCCGATTTAATTCTCAATCGAGGGATCCCACCGGAGCGCATCGGGGTGTTCACCTACATGCGTTCGGCGCGGGGCAACTTGATCAGCCGCATCAATCAACGTTTGCAACGGGCGGGGTATCCGGATCGCTTTACCCAGGCCTTTACCCTGCATTCTTTGTCGTTGCGGGTGTTGCGGGAGGCCCCCAGCCGTTGGGAGGAGCTGTCTATTTTGGAGGGATACGAACAGGAGCGGTTGCTCAGCCGCCTGTGCCGCGCTTGGCTCGTCCGCCATACTCAGCTCTGGGAGCCGCTGATCCCCGGCGACAACAACCCGCAAAAGATCGCCCAAAACCGAGCCCAGTTCCGGCGCAGTTTCCAGCAGATGGTGCAGGTGGTCATCAGCAGGGCCAAGAATCTGCGCCTGGGGCCAGAAGTGATCCCCAGCGAGGGCTATCTGGGCTGGGCTGCTCCCATCTACGCCGGTTATCAAGCGGAATTGCGTCGCCTGGGCAAGTTAGACTACGACGACCTGGGCTGGCAAGCAGTGGATTTGATCGAGGGCAGTCCAGAGCTGCGGGAGCAGGTGCAGAACTGGTACGACTACCTGTTCGAGGATGAGGCCCAAGACAGTTCCCCCCTGCAGGAAGAGCTGCTGCGGCTGCTCAGCCAACGCACCGGCAACCTGGTGCGGGTGGGGGATCCCAACCAGAGCATCATGGGCACCTTTACCAGCGCCGAGCCGCGGCTGTTTCGCGCCTTTTGCCAGGCCAGTCCTCAGGTGGTGCTTTTGGATGAATCCAGCCGCAGTGCCCCCCAGATCATCGCTTTGGCCAACCGCCTGGTGGAGTGGGTGAATCAGCAGCACCCCATCCCGGCTTTGCGCACCGCTCTGGCCCCCCAGCCCATTCAACTGGCCACCTCCGGTGGCCAAAACCCCCCGGCCAGCGAGGGTGGTGTGGACTTTCTGCGGGTCGTCGGATCCCCGGAAGAGGAGCTGCAACAGGTGGCGCGGCAGGCCATTGCAGCCGCCCAAGCTTTTCCCGGCCAAACGGTGGCCATTCTGGTCACCACCAACGAGCTGGGGGGCAAAGCCCTCAGCTATCTCCAGGAAATGGGAGCGGAGCGGGTGATCGATCTGTTGCGGGGCAGTCCCAGTCAGCGGCGGGTGTTGTTGCAGCTCAAGGGAATCATCGACTGGTTTGCCCAGCCCACTGCCCCCACTCGCTTGGCTGCTGCTGTGGATTGCTTGGCGGATTGGGCGGGGATCCCACGTGCTGAACTGGGGCCGATGTTGACCTGGATCCGCGCCTCTCTGCCGGAGCGGCTGCTATTTCCCAACTTTGGTGAGGCTCCCGCTCTGCCCGATGGCCCGCCTTGGCAGAACTTGGGCAGGCTGCTGCGCACCCTTGCCGGTTGGCTCCGGGCCGGGCGCTCCCCTTGGCCGGAGGTGCTGAATGTGATCGTTCAAAGCCTCTACCGCAAGCCGGAAGAGCTGTTTGTGGGTCGCTATGTAATCGATCAGCTGGAGCAGGTGCTGGGATCCCTGCCCGAAACCGATTGGCAGGAGATCGCCCAAGAATTTCAAGTGATTCTGGATCACCGCCTCAACAACTTGCCTTCGGAGATCTTCGCCTTCGACCCCGAGCCGGGCAGCATCACTGTCACGACTCTGCATCGGGCCAAGGGGCTGGAATGGGATCAGGTGTTCATCCCCCAGGTGTCGGCCTACGAGTTTCCCACCCAGTACGGGGAGCGAACCCTGGGGCTGAAGTTTTTGGATGAAGTGGATATGCAGGCAGAGGCCCTGGCTCAGTTGCGACAGCTCAGCCCCAAAGGCGGCTGGGAGCTGCAGGCCGACTCTGCCACCAAGCAAGCCTTTTTGGATTTGGCAGCAGAGCGATTGCGGCTGCTGTATGTGGGCATCACCCGCAGCAAACGACGGCTCACCCTCTCGGTATCCAGCCAATCTCGCTTTGGCACAGAGCAGAGTTCATCTTTGGTGTTTCGGGTGTTAAGTCGCAGTTTTAGGGCCGGTTGACCGGGTGAGTCTCTCGTTCTTCATGGATTGGCAACCTGCTAGCATGGCTAAGCCCGATAGCGCTTGCGCGCCGCCTTGCGGCAATGGGGCAGTCTTTCAGAAGCTATGGATATTCTGCAATGCAACCTCGGCGTATTGCCCGCGAACTGGCCCTGCTGGGGGTCAATCAACTGCCAGCCACGGCGGCCAAACTGAGCGAAAAACAACTGGAGGACTTGCTGCTGGCAGCCATCCGCGCCCTGAGTGAAGAGACCCATGAAACCCTCTCCACAGCGGCGGCGGAAATCCAGCGCAGCGACCGTTTGTTGCACGAGAGCGATCCTCTATTGTTGGCCGATTCGGATCCCAAGGAAGAGGGTGGATCCCGCTCCGTCACCCTCCGCCTTCATCAAGCCCAACGGCACCTGCAGCGCCTGGAAATTACTCTAAAGGAGGCGAAGGTTCCTAACCCCAATGCCCTACGGGGGGAAGTGCTGGAGCTAATCCAGCAGGTGCAAGTGGCTCTCAGCAACGCCGGCCAAGCCCTAGAACACCTGGAACAGCGGCTGCACAGCGTCCGCCACATCTTGGATGAGGTTGTCCAGTTGTCCCAAAGAGCAGTCAACCGGGTGGGCGTTGCCCTGTCCATGCCGGAACTGTTGTACATTGCCCAATCCCAAGAAGTGCGTGCCTACGCTTTGCAACTGTTAACTGCCCTGCGAACCCACAAGGAGGCGATTGATGCTCGTTTGCAAAAGGCTTTGGTGGGTTGGCAATTGCAGCGGGTTGGTCGGATCGAGCGAGATATCCTGCGCCTGGCGGTGGTGGAGATGGAAATACTGGCCAGCAGCCCCGTGAAGGTTGCCATCAACGAAGCTGTAGAATTGGCCAAAAAATACGGGGATCCTGAAGCCGCCGCTTTCGTCAACGGAGTGCTGCGACGGGTAGTGGACAGCCAGATGGAGACCCACCGGGGTCGGGATCCCTCCCTCCCTGGTTCTGGTTCCGGGGGCTGAGCAGATCACTGGGGATCTTCCTTGCCAGGATAAAAGTCGGGATCCATCACCTGCTCAAATGTGTAGGGACACTGGGCAGGCAGATCTGCTTCAGACAATGGCGTTTCTCTCACCACCAACAGGATCCCGTCCTGGTGAGCCTCTTGCAGGGCTGCCGAAAGATCGGGCTTGAGGCTGGGACTGTCTCTGAGCAATCGCTGGATCTGGCGGCGTTGTTCAGTAATCGTTGCCCGCCAACTTTTGCCTCGCAGGTGGGGTTGCAATTGCCACTTCAGCAAATGCCCTACCAGGATCCCCAGCCGGTGCAGCAATTCCCGGCGTTCTTGCCTGCCCAAAGCCTCGATTTCCTCCACCAAGTTGGCGATATCCAGTTGATCCCACTGCCCCGATTTCAGCAGTGCGGCTTGCTTTTGCGTCCAGGCATAGAAGTCGTACTCGTAAAGTTGCATGCTTCCTTACCCTGAGCCCATCGATTTCCCGGACTAGGCCAAATCCGGGAATGCTTGTGGGAAGCGGGTTTTGCGGGTTGGCTGGGAGAAGCGGGCGATGAGACTCGAACTCACGACATCCAGCTTGGGAAGCTAGCGTTCTACCACTGAACTACGCCCGCGTAAATCAATCTCAAGTTTAGCAAGCTGAAACCCTTGCTGAATCTAACCTATCACGTTCCCGACCCCTTGAGTAGGTGGGGAGTCGGGGGGCATATTTTGCCCGCAATTTGACCAGCAGGGAATGACGTCGAGAGACAAAGCTATCGTGCATGCTGGGGCAGGGCGAGAGTGGGTTAATCATCTTTCACATGGGATCCCTGGTACAACTGAGGCAGTATTCTGTCTGCGGCCTATGTCCAGCATCCTCCTGCTCTCCGGTAGTCCCAGCACTCCTTCTCGCTCAGAAGCCGTTTTACATCACGCTGCCGGGATCCTGTCCGATCTGGGATTGACCACTCAGTTTGTTTCGGTGCGGGATTTGCCCCCAGAGGATCTGGCACTGGCCAAGTTCGATAGCCCTCAACTCAAGGCAATTCAGCAAAAGGTGGCCCAAGCTACCGGGATCGTCATCTCTGCTCCCGTTTACAAAGCCTCCTATCCAGGTGTGTTGAAGGCACTGCTGGATTTGCTGGATCAAGACGCCTTTACCGGTAAAGTGATTCTCCCCATTGCCACCGGGGGAACCCTGGCCCATCTGCTGTCCATCGACTTTGCGATGAAACCTGTGCTGGCGGTGATGGGGGCAACCCACATCCTGAGAGGGGTTTATATCCTGAGTTCTCAAATTCAGTTGGACGCTGCCGGAACACTACAGCTAGAGGCCGACATCGAGGAACGTCTGCGAGCAGGGCTGCAGGCACTTGTGCAGGCGGTGAAATAGAAGAAATCAGAATTTTGCGGAGACTGGCCGAATACGGGATTGGTGCCCTGGGCCCGGAACCGGTTGCGGCAATCTATTCCGAAAAGTGCATAGGTGATTGCCCAGTCAGGCCCGAGAAGCCGCGGAAGAGCCGACGGCAAGGGATCCCTTTTGCGGGTATGGCCGGATTAAATTTCTATAAATCCCCCAAAAAACCTGCAAAACCGTAAGTTATGATACAGACATAGGATAAATCGTTCACCTCTGCAGTTGGCTCACCAGTGGCCTGGAGCTGTGCAGAGACGGAAGTAGGGGTCTTCCCGAAGGAACGCGCCTCAACTGAATCGCGCCACTCTCTCCGTGGCTTACGGTTCAACAACAACAAACTCAACCCTTCGTTGATGGAGGCGACTTATGAAACTCTCTTTCCGTGGCAACACCTTTGACTACGTTCCCGCGCATACTCAGCTCAGCGATGAGGAGTTGCAAGCTCAGTATCGCGGTCAAACCTTCTGTGTGCACCACACCAGCAAGAAAGCGATGCCTCACCCTCATCAGCCCCTGACCTACCGGGGTGTAAGCTACTGAGGTGAATACTGTTTGCCCTTGTAGGTGAGGTGGGGATCCTCTGGAAATCTCCATAAGGGCTGGATAAAGACCGGGCGGCCCCGTTTGGGGTCGCCTTTTGGGGCAAAACAACTGGAGCAAAACAACACCTCCAGAAGAGATGGCTTAGCCCAGCCAGTTCAGATTCTCAAGCAAGATCGATATCCATCGATATCTTCTCGATATCTTCGTCCGCCAGCTTCTCTCCCCGTCTAGTGACCTGAAGGATTGCGTCGAGGCTGCCTGGGGACAGGTTCTATGTCTTCTGGAGTGGGTTTGCTGGAAGGGTGAGGTGGACCTTGCCAAGGTTGACCTCAAAGGGAGGAGCCAAATCGGTCGCAAGTGCTGGGGGACAGTCAGCAACAGCTGGGCTGTCGGGGGGCCTCAGTGCCCTGAATGCCGGTACCGGGTGCATCGGGACCCAGCCTCAGCCTTGGGAACTGTGCTGGGTGGATTAGAGGTTGTTTTGCGAGCTGGCAGTAGCCAGGGAGGCTGGGGAAGGGAAGCCACCTGTCCAGTCGTTTTGTCGGGGGTTGTAGACCCAGGCAAGTGGCAGGGGGCAGGAATGCCCAGCCGCGAGGTAAGGACTCCGTCCTGCTGACGGGAAGGGAAGCCTGTGCTCTGTCCGCAGGACGAGCGCCGGGAGGATGCCACAGAAGATGGGTGGGTCTTCACCTGCCAACTTGATTCTGAAATGGGAGCGATGCCGAGACAGGGTGCGCTAAGATGCGGTTCCAAGCGATAATGGCCTTAGCAACTTGCCCTACAGGGATCCGCTGCGATGGAAGCGTTTTTCGAGTTTCTCTGGTCGGCTTCGGCCATCTTGCTGGTGATCTTGGTGCTGCTGCACAGCCCTAAGGGGGATGGGTTGGCGGGCATTGGCGGGCAGGCCCAGCTGTTCTCCAGCTCCAAGAGTGCTGAGCAAAACCTCAACCGCATCACCTGGACGGTAGCGACCCTTTTCCTCTCCATCAGCGTGGTGTTGGGGGCGGGCTGGCTCTCGGCAGCCACAGGGCCATAGGGATCCCTTTCCGTGTTGGCGATTTACCTGCATGGATTCGGCTCTGGGCCGCAGTCGGCCAAGGCAACTTTCTTTCGGCAGCGGCTGCAGCAGGTGGGGATCCCTGTTCAGGTGCCCGATCTGAACCAGGACAATTTTGCCCAGCTCACCTTGACCCGCCAGATCCAGCAGGTTTCCAGCCAGCTTGCCGAGATGAACTACCCCCCTGTCACCCTCATCGGCTCTAGCCTGGGGGGGCTGGTGGCTGCCTGGGTTGCCGAACAACAACCCTGTGTGCAGCGCTTGGTGCTCTTGGCGCCGGCTTTTGGCTTTTTAGGCCATTGGCTGCCGCGGCTGGGGGCAGAGGCGGTGGAGACTTGGCGGCGAACCGGACAACTCATGGTGTTTCACTACGGAGAAGGCCGCCCTCTCCCTTTGGAGTACGGCTTTGTCGCCGATGCCCAGCGCTACCCGGATGGGGGGTTACGACGGCCTGTGCCCACCCTAATTGTGCACGGGATCCAAGACGACACCATCCCCATTCAAGCCAGTCGAGACTATGTGGCCCGTCGCCCCTGGGCCCAACTGGTGGCGGTGGAGAGCGACCACGCCCTGACCGATGTGTTGGATCCCATTTGGCAGATCACCAGCCGCTTCTGCGGGTGGGGGATGGAGACGGGGCAGTAGGGTTGTTAAAGGGGATCCCTGTCCCGTGCTTGCCCATTCGCGAAAGCGTCGCGTAGCGATAATGTCTATGCAATCCAAAGTGCTGTGCCTACAACAGGGGAAGGCTGACGTGACTGCCGGCTTGCTCTTCGATATGGACGGGGTGATTGTGGATTCGGAACCAATCCATGCCCGCGCCGGGGCCATTGCCCTGCAACGCTGCCACCTATCCCTGGATTTGGCCCCCATCTCCCTGCAGTTCAAGGGGCGCACCGACCGCGACATGTTCGAGTACCTTGTCCAACACCAGACGGACACCCCACCTGCAGAACGGCCCCTGCTGGTGCAGCGCTTGATCGAGGAAAAGGCCAAGGCTTTTGGCGAGCTGCTGGCAGAGGTACCCCTGGTGCCGGGGGTGCTGGAGTTTTTGGCGGCCAGCCGCCAGCGCTTTTCTGCCCTGGCCGTCACCACTTCGGCCATCCGCCGGGATCAAGCGCAGATTTTCCAGCGCTTCGACCTGCACCGCTGGTTTGACGCGGTGATTACCGCCGAAGACATTCAGCGGGCCAAGCCCGACCCAGAGCCTTACCTGAAAACGGCTGCCGCTGTGGGGTTGGATCCGGCGTTGTGTTGGGTGATTGAAGATTCTACCCATGGGATCCGCGCCGCTAAGGGGGCTGGCTGTTTTGCGGTGGGCCTCACCACGGCTTTCACCGCCGAGGAACTGCGCCACGCCGGGGCAGATGTGGTGGTGGACAGCTTTGCGGAGTTGGCCACACTCCTGTTCGCGAGAGCGTCGCGTAGCGATAACCTGCCTGTGTAGGGAGCCCAGCCCATTCGCGAGAGCGTCGCGTAGCGATATGCCAGCACCCACTTTTTTGCGGCAGGCCCTGGATCGCTATCCGTTTGCTTCGCGGCGACGGGTGGTGATGGGCAGACAGGGATCCGTGGCCACCAGCCAACCTTTGGCGGCAATGGCGGGCATGGAGATGTTCTGGGCGGGCGGCAATGCTGTGGATGCAGCCGTGGCAATGGCGGTGGCTTTGACGGTGGTGGAGCCAACCTCCAATGGCATTGGCGGCGATGCCTTTGCTCTGGTGTGGGAGGGGGGGGAGGAGGGTCAGCTGTACGGGTTGAATGCTTCCGGTCGCAGCCCAGCCGCCCTGACGCCGGAGCGGTACCGGGACCATGGGCGGATCCCCCCCTACGATTGGTTAGCGGTGACGGTGCCGGGGGCAGTTTCCGCTTGGCAGACCTTGCACCGGCGCTGGGGAAAGCTGCCGTTCGAGCGTCTGTTTGTGCCTGCCCTTCGTCTGGCGCAAGAGGGATTTCCGGTCTCTCCCCGGGTGGCCCAACTGTGGCAGGCGGCGGAGTCCATCTATTTGCCCCTGCCGGATCCGCGCCACGAGGCCTTCAAGGCCGTTTTCTTTCCCCAAGGGCGTGCCCCACGGGCTGGAGAGCGCTGGAGCAGCCCCCTGCATGCTCAAACCCTAGAAGAGATTGCCCGTAGCGGTGGGGAGAGTTTTTACCGGGGGGAGCTGGCGGAGAAGTTGCTGGCTTTCTCGGAGGCCACGGGCGGCTTCCTGTCCCCCGCCGACTTGGCTGAGCACCGGGCCGATTGGGTGGAACCCATCCATACGGATTACCGCGGCTACACCGTCTGGGAGATCCCCCCCAACGGGCAGGGCATTGCCGCTTTGATGGCGCTCAACCTTTTGGAGGGTTTTGAGCTGGGTCGGATCTCCTACGATGCCGGCGAGCGCTATCACCTGCAGATTGAGGCAATGAAGCTGGCCTTTGCCGATGTGAGCCGACAGGTGGCGGATCCGGAGTATGTGCGGGTCAGTCCTGCCCAGATGCTGGATAAGGCTTATGCACAGCGGCGGCGGCAGTTGATCGGGAGGGAGGCGATCCCCCTGGCCCAGCCAGGGCTGCCGGAGGGGGGAACGGTTTACCTGGCTGCAGCTGATGGTGAGTTGATGGTGTCTTTGATTCAGTCGAATTTCGATGGCTTCGGCAGTGGTCTGCTGGTTCCGGGCACGGGCATTGCTCTCCACAACCGCGGCACGGGTTTCACCCTGGAGCCCGGCCATCCCAACCAGGTGGGCCCCCGCAAGCGCCCCTACCACACGATTATCCCCGCCTTTCTATCTAAAGAAGGGATCCCCCTCGGCCCTTTTGGTGTCATGGGGGGGGCAATGCAGCCCCAAGGCCATGTGCAGGTGGTGGTGAATTTGGTGGATTACGGCCTGAACCCCCAGGCGGCTCTGGATGCGCCCCGCTGGCGAGTGCTGTGGGATCAGGGGATCCCGCAGGTGGCGCTGGAGAGCACGGTGCCGCCCCAGGTGGTGCGCGAACTCTCCGCCCGCGGCCATGCAGTGCAGGTGGTGGACGCAGAAGAGGATTGCGGTCTTTTTGGCCGGGGACAGATCCTCTTGCGGGATGGGGATCACTTCATTGCGGCTTCCGAACCCCGTGCCGATGGCCTAGCCCTGGCGTGGTAGAGTGCCTAGCTCATCACCATGCCACCATCGATGGCAAAAACCTGTCCCGTGATGTAGGCCGCCGCCGGATCTGCCGCCAAAAAACGCACCAGCCCCGCCACTTCTGCCGGGGATCCCAGTCGCCCCAGGGGGATCTGCGCCAAAATCGGGCCGGGGTCCAGTTTTTCGGTCATTTGGGTGGTGATGAACCCCGGTGCCACGGCGTTGACGGTGATGTTGCGGCTGGCCAGCTCGCGAGCTGCTGTCTTGGTGAGGCCCACCACCCCTGCTTTGGCGGCGCTGTAGTTGGCCTGGCCGGCATTGCCCACCAAGCCCACCACCGAGGTGATGTTGATGATGCGCCCCTGGCGCTGCTTCACCATGATCTTGGCGGCTGCCTTCAGGCAGAGAAAGACCCCCGTCAGGTTGAGATCCAGCACCGCCTGCCAATCTTCTGGCTTCATGCGCAGCAGCAGGGTGTCGCGGGCCATGCCGGCATTGTTCACCAGCACATCCACCCGACCCCACCGCTCCATCACCTGGGCAAACAGGCTCTCCACCGCCTCTGGGCAAGACACATCGGCGGCCACAGGGATCCCTTCTCCCCCCAGGGCCGCGATCTCCTCCACCAGGGACTCGGCTTCGGCAGCGGAGCGGGCGTAGTTGATCGCCACTTTTGCTCCAATGGCCCCCAGGTGCAGGGCAATCGCCCGGCCAATGCCCCGGCTGGCTCCGGTGACCACAGCCACCCGGTCTTGGAGGGAAGGCAAAGGGAGAAGCTCAGACATAAGCGGCAGGTTCCTCGTGATTCGGACAGCGTGATTAGGACAGCCGCAACAGTATAGGATGCTTTGGGGCCGTCTAGCTGCCACGGACTTCCCGGCAACCGCCTGCGCCATGTCCGTCCTAACCGCCGATGGCCTCGGCAGGAGGGATCCCACGGCTCTGTGCAGTCACCCTGCCCGCAAGATGTGTTGACGGACGGATTCCCAGACCAACGGGCGAGCAGAGCCGGACTATGATCAAAGGCTAGGCTGCAGCAGAGCATGACTCTAGTCAATAATAAGCTCAACTATACTGAAAATAATGTATAATATGTTCAGTACGGATTACTACCAGTTGATCTTTCTGTTTACTTTCGAGTCTGCCAACATGGTAGCCAAAGCAAAGCAGAAAATTGGTAGTAAGACGACACGGAAACTGGGCTTTGGGTATTCTACTCAAAGCTTTGCGGGATACCGCCATTCTGTTTGGAAACAAACAGAATGCTATCGCTGCATAGTTGAACAGTGATGTTCAGCAGTGTTCAGCGTAAATGTATCAGGAACTGTCCATGCAAGTGGAGTTTCGCGAGTGCGATCCGGGAAATCTGTGGATCTGGTTTGAGTTTGCCGAGCCGCCGGTCGAAGCTGAGCTGGAGTACCTCAACGAGGTGCTGGAGTCGTGGTACGTGTTGGGCAAGCTGGGCGGATTTAACGCCGAGCGTCTGGTGGCCCAAGAGGCCGAGGTGGATCTGAGCTATCTGGAGTATCCCAACGAATCGGAGCCCTTGCCTTCCCTAATGCACAACATGGGATCCCTGGAAGAGAAGGACAACTGGGCCCGCTGCTGGTTTGATCTGGGCACCGCCGATGCGATGGCGCTGGATGTGTTGATCAACGCCCTGCGCACCCTCAGCCTGGAATACATCGGCCTCAGCCGCGTGATTATCGGCGGGCAAAATGAGGATTGGCCAACGGCGGATCCGGAGGAGATGGATGACATGGATGACTACGATCTAAACGGCTATGTGCGGGATCACAGGGAGGAGGAAGGAGGGCTGGAATAGCGGGATCCCTGCCTACTCCAAGTAGCCCAGCTCTTGCATCTGCCGCACCAAGTCGGCATCGCTTTCCACATTCACCTTGCGAGGAGCCGTGCTGGGCTGTCGGGATTCTGCCCAGCTCACCCACGTTCTCAGCCCCTGCTGCAGGCGAGCCAGCCAAGCCTGGGGGGAAAGGGATCCCCAGCCGGCTTCCCCCGCCGACCCGTCGTGACAGCGTTGCGGATCAGCATCAGGGAGAGAGGAGACAGGATCCCCGTCGCCGACCCAGAGCAGATCCCGCAGCTCCGCCGGATCCTGCTCCAAGTTGTAGAGGCTGGGGCGATCCCCCGTTTGGATGAGCTTGGTCATCCCCTCATAGAGGGCACGGCGGATGTCGTAACAGGCACGCGCCCGCAGCAGGCTGTCGTTGCGGTTTTCCATAGCCCGAATGAGAAGGTGGGGCGGGAAGGCTTCGCTGAGCACTGTTCCCTGCTCGGGATCTTCCCCTGCCAAGGTGCGGGCCAAGCTGAGGCGGGCGACCTCGCGGCGGAGCTTGAGGCTGACACAGGGGGCACCGTTGGGGGAAAGGTTGGGGCTAAAGCCGGCAGCTTCCAGGAGGGTATGGAAGAGGCGGCGGGTGGAAACGGGGGTGGCAATGCGTTTTCCTGCCGGGAAGTGGCCGGGATAGCGCAGGATGAGGGGCACGCGGATCAGCTCTTCGTAGACCACAAAGGCGTGGCCGACGAAGTCGTGTTCTCCCAGGCCTTCGCCGTGATCGGCGACGATGGCCACCAGCGTATTCTGCTCCAGGCCGGTGTGGCGCAGGGTGTCGAAGACGGATCCCAGTAGGTGATCTTGGTAGGCCACCTCAGCATCGTAGATATCCCGCAGCACCTGCGCTTGCAGTGGAGAAAGGGGCTGCGGCAGGGGCGCCATCCAGCGGTAGGGCTGGGCGTTGTATTGGCGCAAAAAGTCGCGGGCCTCGCGGTTGCTTTTGAAATAGGGGGCGTATTTCTGCACAAAGGGCTCCGGCGGCCAGTAGGGCAGGTGGGGCTCCATCAGGTTGACAAAGCAAAAGAAGGGCCGTGCTCCGGGATCCGACCGGCGGCGGGCCATCTGGTGCAAGTAGCGATTTAAGTCCGCAATCGAGGCGGCGGTGTTGCCCTTGAAGTTCACCAAGCGGGTCCAGAGGGAGGCAAACCAGGGGTGCAGCGCCAGCTGGAAGAGGGTGTCGGAGCGGGCAAAGGCGTTTTGCACCGGGTAGGAGAGCCGCCGCCAAAATTGGGTGTAGGCGGCCAGCCAGCGGTTTAGGGGGGCAGGCAAGGGGTTGCCCTCGGGGGGGCGGGTGGGCAGAGCGCCGCCGTAGTTGTAAAAGGTTTCAAAGCCGCGCCGCAAGCCGTTTTTCAGGATCCCCACCAGAGGGTTGTTGCAAAAGCCCACAGTGGTATAGCCGCTCAGCTGCAACAGCTCTGCCAGGGTGGGCAGGGCGGGGCTCAGCTCCAGATCTGCTTGGACAGTCTGGTGGGTGCTGGGATATTCCCCCGTAAACAGGGAAGCGTGGGAGGGGATGGTCCATTGGGCAGGGGCGATGGCCCGCTCGAAGAGGGTGGATTCGGCAGCCAGCCGATCCAGGTTGGGGCTGGTGGGCACTTGGCGGGCACGCTCCGCTTCTGACCAATAGCAGGAGAGACGATCCGCCCGCTGGGTATCCAGCACGATCAGCAGGATGTTGGGGCGTTCTACGGCAGCAGCGCCGGCCCTGGCGGGGGAATGTCCTGTTTGCGCCACTCGGACGGAGTCCTCAAAGCTCACCACAACTCACCCGATACTTTTCCTTAAAGGTATCCCTATCCTGCCATGCTCTCGGCCAGCTTTCTGCTTCCCCCACCGCCTCCTCAGGGCAAAGTGAGCTGGGTTTGGCTGTTGCCTTGGATCCGAGCAGTGTTGGCCTGCCAATCCAGGATCCCTTGGTTGCCTCTGACAGTCAAAGCCTGGCCGGGCTGGCGGTAGCGCACGTTGCCCTGGGCCTGCAGCTGGGTGGAGCCGATGCGCCAGCGGATCTCCTGGGCCTGCAGCTCTTGCCCTGTCTGCTCGGCTTTGGCTTGCCCGTTGCCCAATATGCGCAACTCGGTTAGAGGCAGGGGAGCCCGCAACTGCTCGCCCCTGAGGCGCAAAGCTTGTAAGGGAGCGTAAACCTCTACAGACCCTACTGCCTGCACTTCCCCGACGCCAAATTGCCACAGAAAACGGCTGGCAGCCAGCTCCAGATCCGGATCCCGGTACTCTGCCCGCACCGGCTGAGTGGGATCCCAGTTCTCCAGCTGCATCTGGGCTTGGCCAAAGTCGACGAGCAGCCGCTCCCCCTGCAGGGATCCCTGGCCCTCCAACAGCTCCACTTTCACCTGGCCCTCAGCTTGGAGGAGGCGCTGTTCCGGCAGCCATTCCACCCGCTGGGCCTCCAGACGCAGGTTGTCTCGCTCCGATTCCACCTCGACTTGACCCCTCAATTCCAGACGTCGTTCGCCGGGGTAGGCAGAGCCTTGCTCGGCGCGGGTGCGGATGGCGCGGTTGTCTTCGTCGAAAAATTCTCCCTCAACGGCCTGCAAATGGGCGGATCCCAACTGCACAGGAGTGGCGCTGCCTTCGGAGGGGGGCTCGTATTCGGCCAGGCGAGCCTGTAAGCGCCAAAGAATGCCGCCGTCGGGCCTGGCTTGGGTGAGGGTGATGTCTTCGTAGATCAACTGGGGGGTGGAGATGGGCTCGGAAGGCGCATCGGGATCCCACTCCGGCCCGCCACAGCCCGCGCTCAGCAGGGCCAAAACGGCCAGGAAACGGAGGACAGACAAAGACCTGGACTGCATGGATCTTCCTTGGGGGCTTTCTCCCCTACCCTAGCTTTCTTAGGACTCCGTCCCGCTGGCGCGATCAGCCGTATCCTTCCGCTGCGCTGAGCCGGATCCCGCTCTCGGCAAACCCGTGGCATTATCAGGGCAAAGTGTTTTTGGGGGCAAGCGTGACCCAACTGTTGCAACTTTTCATTTACGGCCTTGTCTTGGGCAGCATCTACGCCCTGGGAGCAATTGGGGTGTCGCTGACCTTTGGCATTTTGCGCTTTGCCAACTTTGCCCACGGGGATCTGATGACCCTGGGGGCCTACTTCGGCCTGACATTTGTTGGGTTGGGTTGGCCAATTGGGGTCAGCCTGCTCCCGGCAGCCTTGGCCACGGTACTTTGTGCAGTTGGGATCGACCAGCTCATCTATCGCCGCCTGCGCCGGGAGGCACCAGTGATCTTGCTCATTTCTTCTTTTGGCACCGCCCTGATTCTGCGCAGCCTGGTGCAGATCATCTGGGGGCCCAACAATCAGGTGTACCGCAGCGGGATCCAGTTGCCGTGGCGGCTTGGGGAGCTGCGCATTAAGCCCGATTGGGCGGTAATCCTGGCGGGAACAGCCCTGTTGGTGGTGGCCCTGCATCTCTTCTTACAACGCACGCGGGTGGGCAAAGCGATGCGGGCCATGGCCGACAATTTTGAGCTGGCCAAGATTACCGGCATTGATACGGAGCGAATCGTTCTCTGGACTTGGGCCATTGGCGCAGCCTTGGCCTGTGCAGCAGGTGTGTTCCTGGGTATGGATACCCGGCTGCACCCCACCATGGGCTGGCGGCTATTGCTGCCCATTTTTGCAGCGGCCATTCTCGGCGGCATCGGTCGCCCTTACGGGGCTATTGCCGGAGGAGTGGTGATCGGCCTGGCGGAAGAATTCTCGACCTTGGTGATCAACCCGGCCTATAAAACCGGGGTGGCCTTCGCCATTTTGGTACTGCTGCTGATCTTCCGACCCACGGGATTACTGGGATCCCCGGGTGGGGGGGATGTCTGATGTTGAGCTACGGCATTTTCTTTTTGATTTTGGTGGGGATCTACGGCGTGCTGGTGCTGGGCCTCAATATCCAGTGGGGCTACGCCGGCATGTTCAACATCGGGGTGGGGGCTTTTTTTGCCGTGGGAGCCTATGCCAGCGCCATTGTCACCACACCCCCAAGCGCCGAGCATTTGGGCGGCTTCAATCTGCCCTTTTGGGTGGGTTTTGCCATAGCTGTGGCCGTCGCCGGGGCGATTGCCTTTTTGATCGGCTTGATTACCCTGAAGCTGCGTTCCGACTACTTGGCCATCGCCACCATCGGCATTGCTGAGATCATCAGCCAAATCCTGAGAAATGAGGGCTGGCTGACCAATGGCGTACGGGGAATTACCCGCATTCCGCGACCCTTTCGCGGCTGGATCCCAGGTCAGGATACCCTTCTCTACTTGGGCTTGGTGCTGGTCATTTTGGCGGTGGTCTATTGGGCTGCGGAGCGGGCCTATCGCTCCCCCTGGGGGCGGGTGCTGCGGGCCATTCGCGAGGATGAACCGGCAACCCTGGCTGCCGGCAAAGATGTGCTCCAGTTTCGCCTGCAAGCGTTTGTGCTGGGATCCATGCTCATGGGGTTGGCGGGGGCCCTCTACGCCCATTTTGTCAATTTCATCAGCCCAGAAGCCTTTCAACCGGAGTTTGCCACCTTCATCGTTTGGGTAATGCTGATCGCGGGGGGCAGTGGCAACAATCGCGGCGCCTTGCTGGGAGCGCTGGTAATTTGGGGGGTGTGGTCGGGCAGCGAGTGGCTCACCAACCGTTTGCCGCCCCAGTGGGCCACCCGGGCTGGCCCTTTGCGCATTTTGTTGATCGGGATCCTGCTCCAGGTGATTCTTCTGACGCGCTCTCAAGGATTGTTGCCTGAACGTCCGCCCAAGCCCGTCTTGGGCACTTCTCCTTCGCCTAAGCAGAACCCCGCAGGATAGGATTGGGTCGGCTCCAGCCGTTGTTGACGTGTTTGAGATAACCCAGCCCTCTGCCGCCATGACTCCGCGCCCCAAGGAAACCGACCCTTCCTGGCCACCTTGCAACCCCGACACGACGGGCTGCCCCCCTGATGCCGGACAACCAGGGATCCGGACTACACCCATCCAAGAGGGCTATGCTCTGCCGGAGCAGTATTTCAACCGGGAGCTGAGCTGGATTGAATTCAATGCCCGGGTTTTGCACGAGGCCCTGGATGAGCGCACACCTCTGCTGGAGCGGCTGAAGTTTCTGGCCATCTTTGAGAGCAACCTGGACGAATTTTTCATGGTGCGGGTGGCGGTGATCCGTCGTCAGTTGGAAACGGGCGTGTTGGTGCTAACCCCGGATGGCCTTACACCGCAGCAGCAGTTGCAGCAGATCTCGAGCCACCTGCGCCCCCTGATTCGAAAATTGCACACTTGCTTCCGGCAGGAACTGGTGCCCAAGCTGGCGGAACAGGGCATTCACATCCGCGATTTTTCCGAGCTGGCCGAGTCGGAACGGCAGGAGCTGCGGGACTACTTTGAGAGGCGTTTGTTTCCAGTGCTCACCCCCTTGGCGGTGGATCCAGGCCATCCCTTTCCCTACATCTCCAACCTCAGCCTCAGCTTGGCGGTGGTGGTGCGGGATCCAGAGACTGGCAAGGAGCATTTTGCTCGCGTGAAGGTGCCCAACACCTTGCCCCGCTTTGTGCCGCTGCGGGATGGGGTAAGCTTTGTGCCGCTGGATCAGGTGATTGCCCACCATCTGGAAGCGCTGTTTGTCGGCATGCAGGTGCTGGAGTACTACCCCTTCCGCATCACCCGGGATGCCGATCTGGAAATCCAAGAGGACGAGGCCGACGATCTGCTGGCTGCCATTCAAGAAGAGCTGCGCAAGCGCCGCTTCGGCTCAGTGGTGCGCATGGAGATTGCCAGCCAAACTCCGGCAGCCATCCGACAACGGCTCAGCGAAGAGATGCGCCTCAACAGTGACTCGGTGTACGAAGTGGATGGCCTCTTGAGTATGGGGGGGGTGATGGCGTTTCTCAGCCTGGATCGGCCCGATTTGAAGGATCCCCCTTGGGGGCCGGTCACCCCGCCCCGCCTGCGCACTGCCTCGGTCAGCGATGAGCCGGTGGATATCTTTGCCGTCATCCGGGAAGGGGATCTGTTGGTGCATCACCCCTACGATTCTTTTGCCGCCAGCGTGGAACGGTTTTTGGAGGAGGCCGCCAACGATCCGCAGGTGCTCACCATTAAGCAAACCCTCTACCGCACCTCCGGCGACTCGACGGTGGTGAAATCCCTCATTCAGGCCGCCGAAAACGGCAAGCAGGTGGCCGCTCTGGTGGAGCTCAAAGCCCGTTTCGACGAAGAAAACAACATCCTCTGGGCCAAAAAGCTGGAGAAAGCCGGGGTCCACGTGGCCTACGGCCTGCCGGGGCTGAAAATCCACTGCAAACTGGCTTTGGTGGTGCGGGAAGAGGAGGGATCCCTGCGCCGCTACGTCCACATCGGTACCGGCAACTACAACCCCAAAACCGCCCGTATCTATACCGACCTAGGGCTGTTCACTTGCGATGAGACCCTCTGCAACGACGTTACGGAGTTGTTTAACCTGCTGACGGGCTACTCGCGGCAACGGCAATTCCGCAAGCTCTTGGTGGCCCCCAGAACCCTGCGCCAGGGCATGGAAGCCCTGATCCGCCGCGAGATGCGCCATGCCCAAGCGGGGGGCCAGGGGCGTATCATCGTCAAGATCAACTCTCTCACCGACCCGGAAATGATCCGGCTGCTCTACGAGGCCAGCCAAGCCGGGGTGGAGATCGATCTCATCGTGCGGGGCATGTGCTGCCTCAAGCCCGGGATCCCAGGCCTGAGCGAACGCATCCGCGTGATCAGCATCATCGGGCGCTTCCTGGAGCACTCCCGCATCTTCTACTTCTACAATGGCGGCCAGGAAGAGTACTTCATCGGCAGTGCCGACTACATGACCCGCAACCTGGATCGGCGCGTTGAGGTGGTTACCCCTGTGGAGGATCCCGCGTTGCAGCGGGAGCTCAAGGCGATCTTGGACATCTGCCTGACGGACAACCGGCAAGCCTGGGAGTTGCGCCCTGATGGCACCTACGTGCAGCGGCAACCCAAGCCAGGAGAGCCTGTGCGCTCCACCCACCAACGCCTGATGGAGCGGGCCGCCAGCCGCGTTTAGCAGGATGACTCTCACTGGTGACATACTCCCATCACTGACCCTACAGGTACAGCGTGGGCTTCGCGCTTCATCGGGGAGCTACTGCAAGAACCCTCCACGCGCAGACACGGGATGTCCCACCGCGTAGCTGTACCAGATTCCGGCAACGCCGTTTTGTACAGCCATGTTGATTATGGCACAGGATATATACGCCTTTCATCCCGACCCTCCTGCTGTTGCAGAGAGTGCGGGGCTTCCCGGCGGTTTAGCTAACCTCTCTCTCAGAGGGAGAGAGGAGCAGCCTCGCCGCTATCGGGAATGGCCACCAAAGCTCAGGATCCGGTGGTCTTGGCGGCCTCGGCCTCTTCCTCGCCCAGCGCAATTACCCGTTCCGTGGCCTGCAACGAAGACTGCAAGCTCTCCAACTTTTCCCGGCTGGCGCGGTTCAGCCACGACTCGATTGCATTCACCAAGAGCTGATCCACAGAGAACCAGCCCCCCCCATTCACCGCAAAGGCCAGGAAGATCGCTGCGTAGATGGCGGATAGCTCCAAGTAGGGAACGCTGAAGCCGGCCACCTTAATGTGATGGAACATGGCCACCGCCATCGTGGCGAACAAGCCCAGTGCTGCCCCTCGGGTCAACAAACCCAACGCCACCATCGGAGCTGCGATCAGCTCGGTATAGGCAGCCACATAAGCGAAGAAGATCGGGAAGGGCAACCCGATCACTTCTACATAAGCCGTCGCAAATCCTTCGATATCTGCCAGTTTGTCAAGGCCGTTGTGAATCATGAATAGCCCTGCCACCACCCGCAAAACGGTCCACGCCACTTGAGACCAGCGCGGAGTTACGCTGTCGTGACGCAAAGCTGAGGCGAGTAGCACGGGAAACTGCTGAGAGGGTGCCATAGGATAAAACCTGCGATGCAAAGATGAGCAAAGATTCTAACTCATTGTAACGATTCTAAATTTCTGTAACAAGATGGGGTTCAGATCCCCAGTGGTCAAGGGATCCCATGCAAAAACAGGGATCCCATGCAAAAACAAGGCCTCCGGCCCGCTTTCGCGACCGGTCGGGTGGGTTTCCGGCGAGCTTTCACCCTCGCACACTATCTCTGCTCTTGGCCTGGGACTTTTCCGGCCTTGCTGAGACCTGTCAACCTCTGTAAATGGATCCCTCATAATGGGTTCATTTGCTGCCTGTGTCGATATGGTTGCCGAATCTGTCCTCGCCTCTGATGTCAGCTCCGCCAAATCCCAAGCCGGGAGAGAGGAGGGATCCCCGCCTGCCATTCGTTTGCGGAGGGTCAGCCGCAACTTTTCCGGGATCCAAGCGGTGGACGGGGTGGATTTGGAGGTGCAGCAGGGGGAGTTTTTTACGTTGTTGGGGCCGTCGGGTTCGGGCAAAACCACCTGTTTGCGGATGATCGCGGGCTTTGAGCGTCCGGATGAGGGGCAGATCGAATTGAACGGCCAGAATGTTTTGGGTCTGCCGCCCTACCGACGGCCTGTGAACACGGTGTTTCAGGACTATGCTCTCTTCCCCCACATGACGGTGGCGGAGAACGTTGGCTACAGCTTGATGATCCGCGGCATACCGCCGAAGGAGCGCCAAAAGCGAGTGCAAGAGGCGCTGGAGCTGGTACAACTGCCCGATCTGGGATCCCGTAAACCCAGCCAACTTTCAGGGGGGCAACGGCAACGGGTGGCCTTGGCGCGGGCTTTGGTTGGCCGACCGCAGGTGCTCTTGCTGGATGAACCTTTGGGGGCGCTGGATTTGAAGTTGCGCCAACAGATGCAGTTTGAACTCAAGGCCCTACAACACCGCCTTGGTCTCACCTTTTTGTACGTCACCCACGACCAAGAAGAGGCCCTGACCATGAGCGATCGTATTGCCGTGTTCAATCGCGGGCGCATCGAACAGGTGGGATCCCCGGCAGAGCTCTACGAGCGACCTGCCACCCGGTTTGTAGCCGGTTTTATCGGCCAAACCAACTTGATCGAGGGATCCCTGGCGGAACGATGCGTGGGAGAAGCGGCCCTGTTTGCTTTGCGCCCGGAGCACATTCGGATTGACTTATCTGAAGAAGGGATCCCCGATGGCCACTGCCGCTTGCGGGGACGGATTTGCGACACTGCTTATCTAGGGGCTTTCATTCGCTATCAGGTATGGGTGTCGGGCTGTGAGGTGAAACTTTTGGCTGTGCAACCCAACCCCGGCCTGAATTTGCAGCAGTTGCCGGAAGGGACGGAGGTGACTTTAAGTTGGGATCCCAGCCGGATGCACCGCATCCCCGAATAGGGCTCTCAATCCCGATCTCCTCTGGAGCTTGTCTATCCGGCGTCGGCGCTATCTTGCAGGCAGTTGACACTCCCGCCGACTGAAGTCGAGGGATTCTTACGTAGCCCAGAAACGGGCTCGCAACGGCGTTGTCAAAGGGAGAAAAACGGGCCATGATGCGCATTTCCATCCAGCCGGGGAGTGGGATCCCTGGCTCCGTGCAGCTCTTTAATTTGCTCTGCTTCGCCATTGCCTGTGGGCAGTTTCCTCCCGGCTGCCGCCTGCCCAGCACCCGTCAATTGGCCATGCAAACGGGCCTGCACCGCAATACCATCCACAAGGTTTACCACCAACTCGAGGCTATGGGCCTGGTGGAAACCCGCGCTGGATCTGGCATTTACGTGAGCCGCTCCGCCCGCCAGGTGGTTAACTACTCTCGCGGCCTGGGGGAAAACCTGGATCGATCCCGACAGGTCCTGGAGCAGGTGCGCCAGGGCATCGACCAGCTGCTGCAGCAGGGGTTTTCTTTGGAGCAGGTGCGGGATCTGCTGCTAGCGGAGATCGATTGGCGATTGCGCTGCAGTGCCCAAGTGCTGGTGTGTGTGCCCAACCGGGATTTGGGTACAGGACAACTGATGGCCCAGCAAATCCAGCAGACTTTGGGCATCCGGGTCCAGTTGGTGCCCCTGGAGGAGCTGGCCACCGTTCTGGATCAGATCCATTCCGGCACTGTGGTGACGCTCCGCTATTTTCTCAGCGCCGTCGAAGCCATTGCCCAACCCCGGGGGGCCCGTGTTCTGACAGTGGAGGTGTCCGACTACGCCCGTGAAATTGCCCTGATCCGCCAATTGCCTTCCCACGCCTGTCTGGGGCTGGTGAGCATCAGCACTGCCCTGCTGGAGGTTGCCGAGGTGATCGTCCACAGTTTGCGGGGAGACCTGCTGGTGCTGACGGCAGTGATCTCGGATACGGAACGGGTGGGATCCCTAATCCGCCGCGCCCATACGCTGATTTGCGATGAGGCCAGCTACCCCACCCTGCGGGTCTTGGTGCGCCAAGCCCGAGCCGATCTAATCCGCACACCCAACCTAGTCTGCGCCACCCCCCACATCGGAGAAGCAGCCATGGCCGAGCTGCGACGGGAACTGGGTGGGATCCCTGGAGCCGGAGGGGATAGAGAGGCGGGCGGCAGCGGTTTGCAGAGTAAAGAAACGCATTAAGCCTTGTTGCAGGTGAGCCATTTTGCGGATGACAGGCTGCCCGATATCGTGTTTAAGTGGAAATACGGTAAAAGCTCTCTCATTTTGATTCATCGCTGATCAGTCTTTACACGTATGGTGATCCTCGACTACGCCTCCGCCGATCATGACCATGTGGCGGTTACACGGGAAGGTTTCTGGGAGGCCATCCGCTTCCAAGACCATTTTTACGTCTTCAACCGGGGCTTTTCTCAGCTGCAAGAGGCCATCGCCAGTTGCCGCTACGACATGGATCACGGATCCCTGATCAGCCTGGTGGTGGTGCGCCCTCAGGGCTATGAAGTGTGGTCGCAGGTGGGATCCGACATTCCCGTCTTGCCGAAGCAACTGTTGAGCCCGACAGCCAGGGACTCCCTCCTACCGGCGCGTTCGGTTCCATCTTTGCCCAAACGTCCTTTCTGGTCTTTTTGGGGTTGGGGATCCAAGGCTTATGTGGTGGATGGCGAGCCGGCTGCACCCCAGTCTTTGTTCCACCATAGCCCTCGGCCCTACAACGCGCTACAGGCTTGAGCCGGAATCGGTTGCGCCAGCGTCGTGCAGCAACAGTTTCAGGGAACAGGACGGCTCCACGTGCAAATTGAGATCCGGCTCTTCCACCAGCAAGGGCACGCGCTCGGCCACTTCCAGGCCAAATCCTTTCAAGCCGCTGATGTGGCGAGAGGTATTGCTGATCAGGCGCATTTTGCGCACCCCCACATCCCGTAGGATCTGGGCGCCGATGCCGTAATCGCGCAAGTCCATCGCCACCGGTGGCGCGGTTTCAGAAAGTCCCAGATCTTGCCGGGCGTAGGACTTGATTTGCTCGATGAGACTCAGCTCCTGCTCTTGCCGGCGCAGGTACACCAGCACCCCCTTGCCTTGGTGGTCGATCATCTTCAGGGCCGCTGTCAATTGGCGGCGACAATCGCAGCGCAGGGATCCCAGCGCATCCCCTAGGGGACACTCCACATGGACGCGCACCAGGACGGGCTCAGCGGCAAATTGGGCCGGATCCCCTTTCACCAGGGCCAGGTGCTCGACTTGGTTGAGGCTATCGCGGTAGCCGTAAACCCGAAACTGGCCAAACTCCGTTGGCAGGGTGGCGGCAGCCTCTCGGTGAACCAGTTGTTCGGTGCGCAAGCGGTACTCGATGAGGTGGGCGATGGTGATGATCTTCAAATCGTGCTGACGGGCATATTCGATCAACTGGGGCAGGCGGGCCATGGAGCCGTCTGGGTTTTGGATCTCGCAGATGACCCCCGCCGGATACAGCCCGGCCAACATCGCCAGATCCACCGCTGCTTCCGTATGGCCAGCCCGTTTGAGTACTCCGCCCTCCCGTGCCCGCAGCGGAAAGACATGCCCAGGCCGGCGCAGATCTTCCGGTCGCGTGTGCGGGTGAATGGCCGCCTGAATGGTGCGAGAGCGATCGGCGGCGGAAATGCCGGTGGAAACTCCAGCCTCTGGCCCAGCATCAATGCTGACGGTGAAGGCAGTTTGGTTGCTGTCGGTGTTCTGCCCCACCATCAGGGGGATCTTCAGCTCATCGAGGCGGGATCCCTGCATGGCCAGGCAGATAAGGCCCCGCCCGTAGGTGGCCATGAAGTTGATGGCCTGCGGAGTGGCAAACTGGGCAGCACAGACCAGATCCCCTTCGTTTTCTCGGTTTTCGTCATCGACCACGATGACCATGCGACCACACTTGAGGTCTTCGAGGGCTTCGGGGATGGAGTGGAAGATCGTCTCTGTCTCGGCCTGCGGGATGGCGCTCATGGAAAAGGGGACGCAAAAAGGGAAAACCTGGCACAGCCGGCTCTGGGCACCGGATCTGCCGGATCTATGCTAGAGCAAACCGGGCAACAGCTAAGGATCCCAAGGCAGAGTCAGTACTTGGGAATCGAGGGATCGTAAGCCTCTGCCCAGGCGAGGATCCCCCCGCGCAGCTTTTTTCCTTGGATCCCAGCAGCTTGTAGGATCTTCAGGGCTTTGGCCGAGCGTGCCCCACTCTTGCAGTGGACGATCAGCTCTGAGCCGTTAAGGAGGCGACGCACCTGCTCCACCCCGTCGCCGTTTTCAATTTGGGGCAGGGGGATCAGGTGAGCACCAGGGATCCGGCCTATCTCCCACTCATTTGGGTTGCGCACATCGACCAACACAAAGTCTTGGTGAGCATCCATCCGCGCTTTCAGCTCGGCCACAGTGATCTCGGGGATCTCTGTCTGGCCAGCTTGTTCTGTGGCTTGGGCTGGCGGGATCCCGCAGAACTGTTCGTAGTCGATTAGCTCAGTGATGGGCGGAGTAGCCGGGTTTTTGCGCAGCTTCAGCTCCCGGAAGCTCATGTTCAGGGCATCGTAAAGCAGCAGCCGCCCGCTCAGGGTTGTGCCCACGCCCAGCAGGATCTTCACGGTTTCGGTAGCTTGAATAACACCGATGATGCCGGGGAGGATCCCCAACACTCCCCCTTCGGCGCAGGAGGGCACCAGTCCTGGTGGGGGCGGCTCGGGGTAGAGATCCCGGTAGTTGGGCCCATCTTCGTAGTTGAAGACCGTCGCTTGTCCCTCGAAGCGGAAGATCGAGCCGTAGACATTGGGCTTGCCCGTCAACACACAGGCATCGTTCACCAGGTAGCGGGTGGGGAAGTTATCGGTGCCATCCACGATCACGTCGTAGTTGGCAAACAGCTCCAGAGCGTTGTGAGACTTCAGGGCAGTCTCATACACATCCACCTGACAGTAGGGGTTGATTTCCAAGATGCGGTTCTTGGCCGATTCCACCTTCGGCTTGCCCACCCAGGAGGTGCTGTGGATCACCTGCCGCTGCAGGTTGGACACATCCACCACATCAAAATCGACGATGCCAATCCGCCCCACGCCGGCTGCCGCCAAGTACAGCAACAGGGGCGAGCCAAGCCCGCCGGTGCCAATGCACAGCACCTTTCCGGCTTTCAGCCGCTTCTGTCCTTCTAGGCCCACCTCGGGCAGGATCAAATGCCGAGAAAACCGCTCCATCTCCTCGCGGGAGAGGCTGACTTGGCTGGTGTCCAGGTTCAACATGCTCACAACCCTCCGGCAATAGCAGGAACGATGCTGATAACGGCTTGCTCTCCCACGGGGGTGCTGTTGCCTTGGGGCAACGTGCGCACATCCTCGTCGTTGAGGTAGACATTGACAAAATTGCGCAGCTTCCCATCCTCGGTGTAGAGGTGGCGCTTCAGCTCGCCATAGCGGGCGATGAGGTTGCCCATCACTTCGCCAACATTGCTGCCCTCGATCTCGACAGCTTCCAGGTTGTCGGTGTAGGGGCGCAGGGGAGAGGGGATCAGAACTTTGGTTGCCATGGGAGTTCGGGGAGAGATCTTGGGTATCTACTGGAGACTTTTGAGGATCCAGAGGATCTGGGCTGACCTATCCGTTTGTCGATCTTGTTGGGGCTGTCTACTGACTTTGAGGATTCAGCTATGTTACAGACAAGGTTCAGCACTAGACTACCGCTTTTTCCGGTGGCGCCCATCCCAGCTTTCAAGGATCCCAACTGAACTTAGCCGTGAACTTCAGCCTCAAACAGCGGCAAAGCCCAAACGACTCTAGCTTGCCAAAGCCGGGAGCGAGGGGATCCAGATGTCTTCCAGCATCTGCATCGGCTCCCGTTGGGGCTGCTCCTGCTCATCCAAAACCCAGCTCACCACCTCTTCTGCCTTGCCCTCGCGCACACTGACGATCACACAGGAAAAGCCCCAAGGAAAAGCATGCTGCCGATCAAACTCGGAGGGAATGGCCGCATGGTTGGGATGGGAATGATAGGTGCCCAGGATCCCCAGCCCTTTGCGCACCGCGTGGTCGTTGGCCCGCTTGAAATCCGCCGGATCGATCAAGAAGCGGCGGCGGCTGGATTCTCCGTCTGCCAGAGGGTTTTCCGCTTGATCCCAGGTGTTGGTCACCGACCAAAGCTCGTGGATAATCTTGTCGGATCCCCGGATTTCCCCAATTAAAATGCCGCAGCTCTCGTGGGGAAAGGCTTGTTCGCCGTGCTGACGGATGCTGTGAAGGTGGTCTGCCGAGAGGTAGAGGGCCATGAATCTCGCCTTTGCCGATGGAGTTACCGTTCTTTTATTCTGGCACAAGTTGGCCGGGGATCCCTCAACTTAGCTACAGCGGATGCCATTGGGGCGCAACGGGCAGGCCGTTCCGCAGAGGCCGCCGCTGCTGAAAATGTTCGGCCACCAGTGTGGCGCGGTCAGACCCGTCCATCGAGTGAACCCAGAGGTGGCTCTGGCTTTGGAGGGGTGACGGGGGCATAGTGGGGGCAACCCTGGCACGGCCCTTGGGGATGGACGGCACAGCGCAACCAAGCCGAGTGGGCACTGAAAACACAAGAGGGATCCCCCAGGGGTGGGCCAAATTCGCCGGCCCGTTGACGGCGCAGCAGCACCACTTGCCGTCGCCAATCTTGCAAAAATCGGCTGTAGGCGCGTTCCCGCCAGCGACGCTTGGCCGCATGTTCTAGGACACGGACGGTAAGGTTATCCAACATGGAACGATCACCCAAGGAAGAGGCCAACAGGCTGGAAGTTGCGTTGGATGGCTGAGAACCTCAGGATGGCACACACTGGCGAGAAGAACCCAAGAATTGCAAACTCTCCTTGAGTTCAGCTTACTAGCGCAGGAGCCCCGCACTGTACCCGTAGGGTCAGTGTCGGGAGGAATGCGCTTTGATGAAGTACAATGAACTTATGAGCCAA